>CAKTTM010000018.1 GCA_934615145.1 uncultured Clostridia bacterium
TCGCCCGAGAGACCGTCAAGGCCGTGCGCAAGGATGTGCTGAGCAAGTGCTACGGCGGCGACATCACGCGCAAGAAGAAGCTGCTGGAGAAGCAGAAGGAAGGCAAGAAGCGCATGCGCACCTTTGGCAAGGTGGAGCTGCCCAGCGAGGCCTTCATCGCGGTGCTCAAAATGGGCGATGACAAATAAGGTAGAGAATCGATGAAATGTCCCGCTTGCGGTAAATGGAACCGCGCCAGTTTCCCGGTCTGCTTTGCCTGCGGCGAGCCTTTGCCGCAGGCGCAGGCGCCGCGCGCGCCCGGCCAGGCGCCGGAGCCCCCGCGGGTGAGCGAGGCGCCTGTGCAGATCCTGGTGGATGAAGACGGGCAGGAGTCGCAGCGCGTCGACCCCAAGGACCGCCTGGCGCAGGAGATGCGCTATCTGCACCGGCGCAAGCAGGAGGGCGAGAAGCGCCAGGAGGAACTGCGCCGCCAGGCGGCCGAGCAGGGCTTTGCCCCGACGGGCACAGGCGTTGCGCAGTACAGCCGGCGCAGCCAGGTCTTTATGGAGGCCGCGGCGCCCCGGCGCAGCTACCCCAACCCTGACGAGCAGCCGGTGGACTATGACGGCTATGTGCAGCAGGCCAGCTACTATCGCGCCACAGACGAGCTCAGCGCCCTGCCCACCTCCCAGCGGGGCCGGGGCACCAGCATCCCCCTGCCGCACAAGCAGATACGCCGCGCCAGGCTCTTTGGCCTGACGCGCCTGCTGCCTGGCCTGGCGCTGGCGCTGTTCGTGGCGGCGGCGCTGTTTGCGGGCTATCACTATATCTATCGCCCGCTGTCCGCGCCCAAGGAGGTGCCGGAGGAGCAGCAGGTGCAGATCACGGCCTCCATCTACAACGACATGGCGGCGCATACCATCCGCATCCCGGCGCCCGAGGGCGCGCAGATCTATATCAAGGAGCTGCGGCGCAGCTTCATCGTCACCGGCGGCTACGCCAGCTTCCAGGTGGAGGATTACAGCTGGTATACCCTGGATGAGAAGGACCTGGAACCCACCATGGATGTGACGCTGACGCCCTATATCAGGACGGGCAATGGCGAGCAGGTGGCGATGACGCCCATCACCTACACCATCAGCATCCCGCTGTCGCCGCTGACGCTGATCAGCCCTGATGTCACCCAGCTGGAGGTGGCCACGCCCATCTACAACATACAGTTCCGCGTGATGAAGAACTCCGCCGTCTTCATCAACGGCGAGGATTTCTCCAGCTATGTCAACACGCAGGACGGCCTGATCAATTACATCGCGCCCATACAGCCCATCGGCGACAACCGCTTCCACATCACGGTGCGCAGCCAGTATTATAGGCAAAATGAGGTGACGCTGGTGCTGCACCGCGCGGTGCAGGACATCCCGCTGGATCTGGCCAGCACCCTGGAAGACCGCAGCAGCAAGAGCTCCATGACCATCACCGCCACCACCAGGGCGGGGGCCACGATCACGCTGCTGTCGCCCTACCACAATCTGGACACCTCGCTTCTGGCCTCCACCGGCGCCTTCAAGTTTGACGCGGTGTTTACCAAGATCGGCATCAACACCATCATCATACAGGCCGACTATCCCGGCAAGCAGTCCACCGTAGTCAAGTACGATGTCTACCACCTGCCCGACCCCGACCACTACACGCCCAAGGCCTGGGCGCTCAATGCCGAGTTTGGCTACCCCGACCTGCTGGCCAACCTGGCCACCAGGGTCAACAACACGCAAATCTACGTGATGACGGGCCCTGCGCTGGAGATCATCTCCACCAAGCCGCAGTTGGTGGTCTTTGACGCGGCCGATGGCAAGGGTACGCCGATGAAGGTGCTGATGGAAAATCAGACCAAGACCCCCTGGGTGCTGGGCGAGAGATACCGCCTGTATGCGGACGCCTACGGCAGCTACGGCGGGATACCAAGGTTGATCGCCAGGTATACTTATAAGCCGGTGAAGTAGTCGCGGCTGCCCCTCACACCACCACCTATAGCGCATACCTGCCCCTGTCTACGCCAGATATGGGGCTTTTTCATCTGGATTTTACACGGCGGGCATATTCAGGCAGCAGAATGATGTATAATGGGGCAACAAGGAGGGCAAATAAGATTACAAGCAGACGCAGCGGCACGAATCATGATCCCCGGCGCGCGGGCGCAGTGCCCCTGCCTGCGGCTGTGGCCTGAATAATGGCCCGGCCCACCCCCTGCATCAGCCAGGGCGGCCCATCAAACAGCCGCCCGGCAGCATGAAAGGACGGATGTATTCAATGCCTGGCAAGAAAACCTTCGTGCTGGACACCAGCATACTGGCCGATTATCCCCATGCCCTGTTCGCCTTTGACGATAACGATGTCTGCGTGGCCGATGTCACCCTGGAGGAACTGGATAGCCTAAAGACCCGCGGCAATGACGCCGGCGCCAACGCGCGGGCGGCCATCCGGCTGATCGAGGCGCTGCGCCTGGAGGGCGACCTCACCCAGGGGCTGACGCTGCCCGGCGGCGGCAGCTTCCACATAGAGCTCAACCACCGCAAGGTGCAGCTGCCCCCCGGCTGGGATGACAAGAAGGCCGACAACCGCATCATCCGCGTCTGCGTGGGGCTGGCGCGCACCCGGCCGCAGGTCATTTTGGTCTCCAACGATGTCAGCCTGCGCATCAAGGCCAGCTCCCTGGGCGTGGAGGCCCAGGAGTATCTGGCGGGCCAGATCATCCCCCGGCTCAATGAGCAATATACCGGCCGCTGCACGCTGACCGTGCCGCGCGGCACGATCGATGCCTTCTATCATCGGAAGGAATTGAGCGCAGAGCATCTGCAGGAGGTCTGCGGCGATCTGGCGCTGCAGGAGAATCAGTTCGTGCTGCTGGAGGCCGATGGCGCGCCGGAGCACAGCGCGCTGGGCCGCATGGAAAATGGCCAGCTGGTCGCCCTCAAGTACGCCAAGGAGCGTATGCACGGCGTGTCGCCCCGCAACGCGGGCCAGCGCTTCATGCAGGAGGCGCTGATGATGCCCTGTGACCGCGCGCCGCTGGTGATCCTAAAAGGCGCGGCCGGCACCGCCAAGACCTTCTTTGCCATCGCGGCGGGCCTGTGGCAGATCAACCGCCACCACCTGTACAGCCATGTGCTGGCGGTGCGCCCCAACATCAAGTTTGACGAGGAGATCGGCTTCCTCAAAGGCAGCGAGGAGGAAAAGATCGCCCCCCTGATGCGCCCCATCATCGACAACATCAACGCGCTCTTCCCCGGCGATCCCCAGATGCCCGAAAAGCTGGAGGAGTACGGTACCATCGTCTACCAGGCCATGGCCTTCATGCGCGGCCGCAGCATCACCGATACCTGGATCATCGTCGATGAAGCGCAGAACATGACGCCCACCCAGGCCTTTGGCATCATCAGCCGCGCCGGCGCCAACACCAAGATCGTGCTGGCCGGCGATCCCGGCCAGATCGACAACCCCTACCTGGACGCCACCAACAACGGCCTGGTCTACGCCGCCGAAAAGATGAAGTCCAGCCCCCTATGCTGGCAGATCACCCTGGACGACAGCGAATGCGTCAGAAGCCCGCTGGCCAGGGAAGCCGTGCGGCTGATGCGGCTCAAGGGGCAGGAGGAGGGGTGAGGGGCCCAGGTGGGACAGGTAGCCTACTAAACTAAGGGTCATCACATATCTTGTTGTCAAGCGCCTGGCTCAGCCGGGCGCTTGATCTTTTTGGTTAGGCAAGGCAGAGCAAGGCTGCCAACACTGCCCGGTTGATAGATGGTCGACGCCAGTCATGCGGAAAAGCGTCAGACGAAAATGTGGGCGCTGGTCACTAAGATGAATTCGTGTTTCTATTGTCCTAACTGCTGACTTTTCGCAATACGGATTGAATTTATATACCGCGCTAAACTATAATCACTTCAAGCGCATCGTTCAAAATTGATCAAAGTTATTGTGAGGTAATCATGAGCAAGAAGACCAGAGCTGTCATCATCTGTTGTGTGATGATCGCCGTCAATGTGCTTGGATGGCCGACAGGTCACCTTGCGGTACGGACAGAGACGGCATCTGTTGAGCCCGGCGCTACCGTTGCGCCCGAGTTCGCAGGCGTTCAAGAGGTTGAGTTGACCACGCCCTTGGAGAGCGACAGCATACAAGACGAGGCCGAGCTGGCCCCAACAGGCGAGTTGGAGCCCGAGGCAAGCATAGAGCCGACCGAAGCGCTTGCTGAGGAGCCAACGACGCTGCCAATAGAAGAAAAGCCTGTCGAGTCGACAGAGGAGCAAGCTGCGGAAGCTACACTTGAGCCGACAGAAGAACCTGCTCCGGAAGCTACCTTTGAGATGACAGAAGAACCTGCTTCGGAGCCGACGCTCGCGTCGACGGAAGAACTTGCTCCGGAACCTACTCTTGAGCCGACGGAAGAGCCTGCTTCGGAACCTGTGCTCGAGCCGATTGAAGAACCAACTACGGAAGGTACCTTTGAGCTGACAGAAGAGCCCGCTGCGGAACTTACGCTCGTGCTAACGGAAGAGCCTACCCCGGAACCTACGCTCGGGCCGACAGATGAGCCTGCTCTGGAACCTACACCTGTGCCAACAGAGGAGCCTGCTCTGGCGCCAACGACGGCACCTACGGGAGAGCCAACAGCAGCACTGACCACTGAGCCCACAGAGGAAGCAAAGGCGGAGGCGACAAGGGAAGCAACAACCGAACCAGAGGCAGAAACCATCAATGAAGTCGAGGATACCGCAGCTGCAGTGGCTGAATCGGAGCCTGTGGCAAGCCCCACACCCGAAACCACTCCTGAGCCCGCTCCATTCGCTCAAGGCTATGTGCAGGTCAAGCAGACAGGCGCAAAGGTTTTTCCTAAAGCCAACGCTGGCAGTGAGGCTCTGGCCGTCATGAGCCGTGGCGACAAGCTCTGGGTATCTTCGCGGTATCTTGTAGCACAGGAAGCCTCCGACAAGGACTGGCTGCTGTGCCACTTTGATACACAGGAAGGCTTGAGAAGCGGCTACATGAGGGTCAGTGATCTTAGTCCGCTCACCCAGCAAGAGAGTCAGGCCCTGGTGGATCAGGTACGCGCCGCGGGCACCGGCGGCAGCTACGGCGGGCACCCGCTGCCCAGGCTTGACTGTCAGCTGATTGAAAGCACGCTAACACCCTCGCCGCTGCCCGCAACTGAGCCTCCTCAGCCAGTCCAGCAGGCGCGAAGCCTGATGGAGATCTCCCAAAGCAGTACCGACGCGCCCCTACAGGCGCTGGAAACAGAAGCCACAGAAGAACCAGGTGATAACCCAACAACAGACCTCACACAGGTGCAGACAGCTGAAATCACAGTAGAACCCATTGTGCAGCCCGCGAGAGAATCTACGCAGGAGCCATCGACTGAACCCGTACCAGAACCAACGACAGAGCTGGCGCCTGAGTTGACGGTCGGGCCGACAGAAGAGACAACGGTTGAACCCGCACTGGAGCCGACGCCTGGCGTTACGGCGGTAGTGACACTGGAGCCCACTGCTGAGCCCATAGCGGAGTCTGCAGAAGAACCTGCGCAGAAACCGTCGGCTGAACCCACGCCAAAACCAAGCGTGGAGCCCACGGAAGAACCTGCTCAGGCATCGACTGTTCAGCCCGTCCAGGAGCCGACTCACGAGCCCTCAGGCATTGCCGATGCTGAGCACGGTGCGGCCTTCACCGAGCCGGATGTGCCCGAGGCGCCCCCCTCTCCCTACCAGCTCGTCTTTGAAGGCGGCGAACCCCCGGCGACCATCTCAGCCAGTGAGACCGGCGTCCTATGGCAAAGCGGCGGGGGCATAATGATGCGCGCCCGCAGCAGCGTTCAGGCACTGAGTGTGGCCTATCTGACCTACACGCCAGAGCCCATCCTGGCGGGCAGGCAAGCAACCATCACCGTCCATGCTGAGGGCGGGGATGGGCAGTACCGCTACAAGCTGGTCCTTTACTACAATGAGGATCCCAGTGGAGAGTACTTCCACAGTCAGCCCGCCTTGCCCTTCTCCCACAGTCCCGTATTTGACTATACCTTTGATCAGCCTGGATATTACATGATAAAGGTTTATGTCGAGGACTACAGCGGTGCACAGCTGGTGTGGACGGACAGCAAGTTCCTGGTGACCACGGCCGCAGACTACAGTAACCCTAGCAAGGTCGCCGGCAAGGTGGCGGAGCTGGCTGTCCAGTGCAAGGGCGCGGCCTCCACGCCCTATGAGCGTGCCCTATGGCTGCATGACTGGTTGACAGCCAACGCGGACTACGATGAGAGCCTGACCATCTACAAGCCAGAGGGGGTACTGCTGCTGGGCAGCGGCGTCTGTGACAGCTATGCCCGTGCCTACCAGATGCTCCTTGGCGCTGTGGGCATCCCCTGCCTTTATGTCACCCACGAGGCCGGAAATCATGCCTGGAATCTGGTGCAGCTGGATGGCCACTGGTACCATGTTGACGTTACTTGGGATGATCCGGTCGGTGGAGGCGAAGAGGATCACGAGTACTTCCTGGTATCAGACGATTACATGCGCCAGGACAGCTTTGTACACTCCTATTGGGAGGACAGCGGCGGCAAGCTGCCAGCCTGCCCCTATAACTGGGGCGAAGCGCCAGTTTCGGCGCCTACGCCCGCGCCGACAGCAGTTGTGGATCCTAATCCCCAGGTGATCTTGCTTGACGATGTTGAATACACGATTGTTGATGGGCTTGCCTACGTATCCGACCATGATCTGCCCTATGGCGTCTCGCTGGCCATTCCTGGCAGTGTGCAGGGCTTCTCCGTGCAGGGAGTACTTGACTCGGCTTTTGCACCCAAACCCTATGTTCCACAGTTGAGCAGCCTGATGCTGCCCGATAGCTTGCGCTCCATTGGTGCTGAGGCCTTTCTCCACGTGCGTGTGCCGGGCATGTTGACCATCCCGGCTGGTATTGCCTACATTGGTACCAGCGCCTTTTCCGGCATGGCGGACACCACCAGTATTCAGGTGGCCGCGGGGAACAAGGTGTTTGCCAGCCGCGATGGGGTACTCTACAGCGCTGACATGACGCGATTGGTGCAGTATCCCGCAGGCAATCCCGCCTCGTCATTCACAGTGCCCAGCACGGTGACACATATTGCTGATGGTGCCTTCGCCTACTGTCCAAACCTGCGCGAGATTCATACCAGTAATCGAGAGGTTGACGGGAGTGTAAGAGCCTTTTCGGGTTCAGATGTTACCATATATGGCTTGCAGGATACGCCGATGCAGGCGAGCTTCATGCGCTACGGTAATCCTCCCTCCTACGTGGTGGTGGATGGCGGCGCCGCTAAGTTGCCTGCCACCGTTACCATCACGCAAGACTTGAGTCAATACAGCACGGGCCTGCCCGTACCCATCCCCAGCTACGAGGCAACTGGTGACGGAGAGGTCAGGGTTGATTTTTACTCTTTGGGTGCCAGGCCAACATTGTTGGAGGCGCCGCCGCATCTTCCCGGCAACTACAAGGTAGTCGTCACACAGTATGAGGGTGTGAACTATGGCTATGCTAAGGCTGAGCAGATGTTCACGATCCGGAAGCCAAGCGTTGATGCTTTGTTTGGACATATCGTCATGAACACGACACAGGCCAGATTGGGTGAAGCTATCATCGCCCAGACAGAGATTGGCGGTGGCTATGGACCGCCCTACTACATTGTCTCGAGTTACTGGACTGTGGTGGTCAATGGCCAGGAAGTGGTTATTGAAAGCAAGCAGTCTGATGGTAAGTACACGCATGTCTTTACCGAAGGGTCGAGTGCTTGGTTTAGCTTTACCTTCACTGACGGGTACCTGGGTAACCGAGAGCTGATCAGCGATGTGGTGACCCTGCTGCCCGCAGTGAGCCCAAGCCCCACGAACACAACCAGGCCAGTGATTACCCTTACCCCTGTCCCGCTGTTACACGGTGATGCAAACGCCGATGGCTCGGTCACCTTGGCCGATCTGGAGCACCTGATGGATTACCTTGTGACCGGTGCTGAGTGCAAATCCATGACCAACGCCAATGCGGATGAGCTGGGTGTGGTGGAGATGGCGGATGCCTTGTGGCTGATCAACCGCCTGGTGGGGGAGTGAATCCCAGTTAGCCTACAAATCTGCCTGCCCATTTTCGCGCTTTCTTACGTTATCGCGTTCACCTATAGGCTATAGATATCCGCTTTTTTTAAACCCGGGCTGATAGGAAAATGGATTGACTTTATATACAGCGCTCATCTATAATCGGTAATAGAGCATTGTCCTATTTTGGTCAAAGTCATAGCGAGGTAAGCATGAGCAAGAAGGCCCGAATTGTCATCATCTGCTGTGTTATGATGGCTGTCAATGTACTTGGGTGGCCGACAGGTCACCTTCAGGTGCGGACCGAGATGACAATTGATGAGGCCAGTGCATCAGTTGCGCCGGAAATCGCCGACAACCAGACTGAGGAGTTGTCTGCGCCCTTGGACAGTGACAGCCGACAGGACGAGACTGAACCGGCGCCAACAGAAAAGCATGAACCAGGGGCAAGCATTGAACCAAGGATGGAGCTGACGGATGCCCCGGATGCTGAGCCCGGAGTCGAGCTTTCGCCTGAGAAAACGTCAGCGCTACCTGAGGCAGCAGTTTCCCAGCCAGCGGCAGATCTAGCGGCGGAGCCTGTCGTGGAGTCGACTGAGAGCCCGACGATAGAGCTGACAACAGAATTTACATCGGAATCAGAACTTGTTTCCAGCCAGACGCCATCGGCAGAATCGGCGGCGGAGATCCCGGCAGAGCCCATGGCCGTACCAGAAGTGAAGGCATCTGCTCAACCTGCGGCTGGATCCACTTTGGAGCCAACCTTGACGCCGACAGAGGAGCCAACGCCCGAGGTAACGGCAGAACCCACGCAGGAACCTTCGCCGATACCGATGCAAGAGTCAACAGTAGCACCGACCAATGAGCCTACTGGGGAACCAAGTGCGGAGGTGACAGAAGAAGCAGCGCCACAAGTGACGACAGAACCCACGCAGGAATCTTCACCTGTACCGACGCAGGTGCCAACAGTAGAACCGATGACTGAACCTACTGCGGAAGCTACGATAACTCAGGCGGAGGAAGTGACCGCTGTACCAAAGGTGGAAACCGCACTGCAGGCTGAGGAGCTTTCAGCTGTAGCGACTGAACCGGAGCCTGCGGCCGTCCCTAACCTGGAACCGACGCCTGAGCCCGCGCCTTTCGCTCAAGGCTATGCACAGGTCACACAAAACGGCGGAAAGGTTCATACGAGAGCGAATGCTGGCAGTGAGGCCCTTTCCATCATGAGCCGTGGCGACAGGCTCTGGGCTTCTTCCCGATATTTTGTGGCACAGGAGGCCTCCGACAAGGACTGGCTGCTGTGCCATTTTGATACTCAAGAGGGCCCGCGCAGCGGCTATATGCGGGTCAGTAATCTCAGACCACTCACCCAGGAAGAGAGTCAGGCCTTGGTGGATCAGGTACGCCGCGCAGGAACCGGCGGCAGCTACGGTGGGCATCCTCTGCCCAGACTCGACTGCCAGCTGATCGACAGCAGGCCGTCACCCTCACCGCTTCCCATCACAGCAGAGCCACAGCCCGTCCAGCCGGTACGAAGTCTGACAATGGTCACTCAAAGCCCAATCATCGCGCCTGTACAGGAACCTGGAACCGAAGCCACAGAAGCACCAAGCGATAATCCAACAACAGACCTCACAGCCTCACCAGCGGCTGAGCTCACATCGGAGCCAATAGAGCAGTTGCCCCTTGAACTCAGGCCAGAGCCAACAGTGGAGCCCACGATGGAACCCGAGCAGGAGCCAAGGGCCGAGCCTGCCGAAGAACCAGCTGCAATGCTTACCGAACAACCTCCACACGAACCGACTGCCCAAGCCACCCAGGAACAGACCTTGCAGCCCTCAGATAATGCCGATACTCAGCCAGAGACGGATTCCCCGGCGGACGAGGCCGTGGAGGCTGTTTTCACCCAGGTGGATATCCTGGGCGAACCATCCTCCCCCTATCAGCAGGTTTTTGATGGTGGTGCGGTCCCCACCATCATCTCCTCCAGCGAAACGGGCATCATCTGGCAAAGCGGCAGCGGCATGATGATGCGCGCCCGCAGCAGCGTGCAGGCGCTGAGTGTGGCCTACCTTGCATACGCCCCCGAGCCCATGCTGGCCGGCAAAGCCGCGACACTGACCGTCCACGCTGAGGGCGGGGACGGCGAGTACCGCTATATGATGGCCCTGTACTACAACGCTGAAAGCGACACGGAGAGGTTTACCACCGCGGATCAACAGGCTTTTACCTTCCAGGCCAGCCCCGTATTCAAGATCACATTTGACAGGCCAGGATACTACATGGCCCAGATTTATCTGGCAGATAGCAGCGGTGGCCAGTTGGTATGGAGCGACACCAAATTCCTGGTCACCACCGCGGCTGACTACAGCGACCCTGCCAAGGTGGCTGGCAAGGTGGCACAGCTCGCCGCGCAGTGCAAGGCGGCGGCATCCACCCCCTACGCCCGCGCCCTGTGGCTGCACGACTGGCTGACTGCCAACGCCGATTATGATGACAGCCTGACCATCTACAAGCCCGAGGGGGTGCTGCTGCTGGGCAGCGGCGTCTGTGACAGTTATGCACGCGCCTACCAGCTGCTCTGTCAAGCGGTTGGCATACCCTGCCTGTATGTGTCACATACCGGAGGAAACCACTCCTGGAACATGGTAAAGTTGGGTGGCTACTGGTACCACGTGGATGTGACCTGGGATGACCCGACCGGCGGCGGAAGGGAAAACCATCGCTACTTCCTGGTGTCTGATGACAGCATCCGCCGCCTGGATCCCGGTGGTACGCATGATGCCTGGTACGACAGCACAGGCCAGGTGCCTCCCGCCCCCTATAACTGGGGCGACGCGCCAAGCCCTGCACCGACACCTGCACCTACCGCCGTGGTCAACCAGGAGCCAAAGGATTTCACCGAGGGTGGCTTAACATTCAGTATCATGGATGGCGAAGCCTACCTTGCAGGCGTCAGTGTGCGCTATGACACCGCGGTATCGATTCCGGCCAGCGTGAGGGGCTATCCGGTGCGAGGTATACTGCCTAAAGCCTTCAGCAGCGATGGCTATATCTCCGTGCTGCGCAGCCTGAAGCTGCCCGAAGGCTTGCGGAGCATTGCCTCCCAGGCCTTCAGCTCTGTGCGACTGCCAGGTACGTTGGTCATTCCCGCCAGTGTCACCAGCATCGGGGCTAAAGCCTTTGAGCGGATGGATCAGACCACCGGATATCAGGTGGCCAGCGGCAGCAGCAGCTTTGCCAGCCGGGACGGGGTGCTGTATACAGCCGACATGGGTCGCATCATCAAGTACCCGCCGGCCAGCACCGCCAGTTCCTTTACCCTACCCGCCACCGTTACGCGGATCGATGATGACGCCTTTGTTGGCGCTCAAGCACTGCAAGAGATCAAAACATCCAGCAACGTGCTGGTAGGCACGCCCTATGCCTTCAACGGACCATCCCTGACAATCTACGGCAAGGAAGGCACCGATCTGCAGGCGGAGCTGGCCAGGTACTACCCCTCTCAGGTCCCCACTTACATCGTGCAAGGCGGTATCGCACCCGCGCAGCCGGGCTTGGTCACCATCACCCAGGAGCTCAGCCAGAATTACAATGGCAAGAGCGTGCCTGTGCCCGCCTACACAGCCATTGGCGATGGTGAGGTGACGGTCAGCTTCTTTGAGGTGCTGCCCAGCGGACGCAGTCAGATCGGCGGGCCCCCCGCGCTGCCTGGCAGCTATGTGGTGTTGGTCAGTCAGGCTGCTACCACGCGCTTTACTGCAGCCAGCGATGAACGCGCCTTTACCATCCGCCCCGCCCCCGCAGGCGCGCTGACGGCCAAGGTTTTCATGGATTCAAGCTGGGCGTATGAAGGGGATGAAGTCGTCGCCAAGCTGAGTGTATCAGGTGGAACGGCCCCCTACAGACTGCTGCAGAGCCTCTGGCTCCTGACCTCCCCAACAAGCGAAGGTACCCGGACAACCTTTGACGAGCAGCCGCTGGAGGGTTATCTGGCCAGCTTCGCTAGCCGGTTCTACTACGATGGAAGGGATGTTCAGTTCTATTTCAAGGCTGAGGATGCCACCGGCGCCACTGTGGAGGCCTACTCCAATACCGTCTCGATCTTGCCCTTAGGCGCGCCGATGCCGGGCGCTGTGATCATCCCCGGAGACGCTGATGCCAATGGCACAGTGACTGTGGCTGACGCAGCCCGCATCATCGACTATCTTGTCTCCCGTATCGAGCCCAAATCCATGACGAACGCTGACAGCATTCCCACCGGGGAGCTGGACATGGCAGACCTGATGTGGCTGATCGACCGGCTGGTGGCCGATTAGGCGCAGGAAGCATCAGTGGATAAGAGGAGGACCATCCGATGAGAATACCGCGTTTCTCGTTATGCCTGCTTGTGGTCAGCCTGCTGCTGGGCCTGCACCCCGCCCAGGCGACCACGCCTGAGCCCGATTCCGCCGCACCAACTGTCGCGTTTGCCATCGCCAGGGCCAGCCTGGCCGTCGGTGACACCCAGCGGGTGAGCTGGACCGTCAGCGGCGGCAATGCCGGCCCCTATAAAGTAGAGCATGTGTGGTGGTACGCCATGGACGCCGAGGATGTCGAGCTGGGCGTGGTGCACTATGCGCTGTCTGCTGACGCAAGCAGCGCCACGCACAAGTACCTGCAAGGCGCCAAGGGTGATATGGAGATACGCCTGCGCGATGCCAAGGGCGCTGTCCACTATGCCCGCTCAGCGGAGTACGCCATCACCGGCCAGGCGCAGGTGACGCCGCTGGAGATCAGCGTCACCCTCGACAAGCCCAGCGTGGCCCTTGGGCAGCCTATCACCGCGACACTGAGCATATCCGGGGGCCTTGAGCCCTATAAGCTGACCTGGGGCAGCTGGCGCACGGATGACAATGGCCACGCGCAGCAAGACCAGGCAGCCTTCACCGGCATGGCAAGCGTCTTCACCCCGGTGGTTGGCCAGAAAGGTTTCTTCAGCGCCGAGGTGGTGGACGCGGCCGGCCAGATGAACGGCGTCTTTGCGTCCTTTGGCATCACGGGCAGCTCGGAGACCACGCCCTTGGCGGTGAAAAACCTCAGCCTGAGCCCGAGCACGGTGGCCATCGGCAGCCCCATCACCGCCAGCTGGACCATTGAGGGCGGCACTGGGCCTTACGAGGTCACTGGCCGCTGGAACATCCGCCTGGGCTATGATCATCAGGAGTGGTTTGAGGCGACCATCAACGATCAGAGCAGCAGCAGCTTTACGCCGACCTACGGCAGCGAGGGCAGCTTCGAGCTGAGGGTCAAGGATGCCAAGGGGCAGATCAATGACACTGGCTGGGCCTTCTTCTTTATCACCGGCAGCCCCACGCAGGATAGCCTCAGCGTTGACCTGAAGCTCAGCAAGCCCAGCACCACCATCGGCAGCCCCATCACTGCCAGCTGGACGACAACAGGTGGCGCAGCGGTGCAGAGCGTGACCGGCTTCTGGAATGTGGATGTGCCCGGCTCCCTCGCTTATGCGCAGATACCCGCTGACGTCACAGACAATGCCAGCAGCAGCTTTGCCCCAACAGAAGGTGTCAAGGGCTTTCTCTTCCTCAACTTTAAGACGACCGATGGCCGCAACAAGACCGTCAAGTCGCCTGAGTTCACCATCCTGCCCAAGCCCAGCCTGCTGGGCGATGCGGATAGAAACGGCAAGGTGGACATCCCTGATCTGGAGAGCGTCCTGAGATACATCCTGTCGGATGTCGAGCCGGCTTCATTTTCCAACGCAGATGTCAATGGGGATGGTAGGATTGACGTGAAGGATTTGGCAGAGATTATTGGCAGGATTGGCTTATTGCATCTCTTTCGATCATTATTGTGTTAGTATGCGGTATGCTGATCATTGATTTCCAAAGCAATTTTCTGCGGCTCGAAATATTGATCCCCCAGATATTGCTGTCCATTTTACTT
>CAKTTM010000019.1 GCA_934615145.1 uncultured Clostridia bacterium
CGCGGCTCTCTTGATAAAAATGTTTCACAATCTCTGCAATACCAATTTATGTACTGCATCCATCTATGATCATTAGCCTGAGGATCATAATAGCTATCCGTGTAGTAATAGCCAAGATTCGAATGGTTACACGCTGCTACAGCGGGCATGACGATTCCTATCGTGATGGCGACGAATGCCAACAACGAGAACAATTTCCTATTCATGTTCTGTCCTCCACTTCCTTCACCCTTCGAGAAGAATCATTAGCCAAGACAAAGACACCCATATTACTCCTCCTTCCCTACCAATCAAGCCCATTAGCGATTTGGTGTGAACCCAGGAAATTGTGGTCAATCAGGATATTACTCGTACGGTGCAGTTTTGTTAGTTCAATAATAACATATTCTAGTGTTATGTCAATACTTTCACTTCAGGTCGCAACAACAATCACCTCAGGTCGCAACAACAATTTGGAGAATGCACCGCCTAAAAACAATATATAAAAGCCCTGTAACAATCAGGCGTCCGGCGTTTACGCCGGGCGCTTTTCGTGATAGGATGAACATATCAAAAAACAGGTGGTGAAAGATATGAAACACAGCGCGAAAACACGGTTCACGACCGCACTGCTCTGCCTGTTGCTGCTGCTGGTGCCCCTGGCGCAGGCAGCCTACTACACACCGCTGAAAAAGGGCGACAGCGGCGCCAGCGTGCAGATCATGCAGACCACGCTAAACAGCCTGAGCTATCCCCTGCGCGCCGATGGCAAGTTTGGCCAGAGCACGGTCAACGCTGTTCGCGCCTTCCAGCGCGTCAACGGCCTGAAGGTGGACGGCGTGGCCGGCACCAAGACACTGACGCTGCTCTACTCCGGCCGCGCCAAGGGCAATACGCCGCCCCAGCCGCCCAAGGACAACACGCCGGGCACCGGTACCTACGCCCTGGTCGCCACCCAGCGGGGCCGCATCCTCTACCTGCGCTCCTCCAGGTCATCGGCCAGCAGGGCCAACGTCATCGCCATGATGCCCCAGGGCGCCAAGGTGGAGGTATTGGAAAAGGGCGGCAGCTGGAGCAAGGTGCGCTATGGGGGCAAAGCGGGCTACGCCATGACAGGCTTCCTGGCCTTTGAGGGCACGCAGCCCGCCGCGCCGTCGGATGTCAAGCCCGGCGATAAGACAAAGGCCATCGTGGCCACCCAGCCCGGCCGCGTGCTCAACCTGCGCTCCAGCCGCTCCAACGCCAGCAACCGCAACATCATCGGCACCATCCGCAGCAACACCGTGGTGCGCCTGCTTGAGAAGGGCGCCACCTGGAGCAAGGTGAGCCATGGCGGCAAGACCGGCTATGTGATGAGTGGTTTTCTCAGGTTCCCGTAAGCAACAGGCAGGTGACAGCAAAGGGGCGCGCAGGATGCAGCCGCGCCTCTTTGCTTGATAAAGAGCCAAAGTTGACACATGCTTAGCCATTGTCTATACTGCATCTGCGCGCTTTTCGCGCCTTGCCATCGACGAAAATGAGGTAATACCATTGTTTGGAAGAAGACCGGATGGCCGCGTGGTGAAGACCATCGATCCCATCATCGCGCTGACCCCCTACCTGATGCCCATGCGCTGCGACGCGCAGGTGATGCTCAAATTGCAGGTGGACTATGAAAAGCTGGCCCGCTACATCGCCCAAAAAGGCTCGGAGGGCTATCGCTTCAGCTTCATGGACATCTTCTTTTCCGCCTATGTGCGCACGGTGGCCCAACTGCCCGACCTCAACCGCTTCATCGCCAACAAGCGCATCTACGCGCGCAATGAGCTGACGATCTCCTTTGTGGTGCTGCAGGATACCAAGGATGGCAGTGTCAAGGAAAACACCATCAAGTGCAAGTTTGACCCGCACGACACCATCTATGATGTGGCGGCGCGCACCAACGCCGCCATTGTGGCCGGCCGCAATGAAGAGGTGGACAACAACACCATGAAGCTGGCCAAGCTGCTGTTAAATCCCATCCTGGCCAATGTCATCGTGGGCGCGGCGCGGCTGCTGGATCGCTATGGGCTGATGCCCCGCTTCATCCACGAGGCCAGCCCCTTCCACACCAGCCTGTTTTTCACCAACATGGCCTCCATCGGCATGCCGGCGGTCAACCACCATATCTACAATTTCGGCACCACCTCTGTCTTCCTGTCCATTGGCGCGGTGGAGCGCCAGGTGGTCATCAATGAGGCGGGCCAGCCCCAGCGCAAGCGCATGCTGCCGCTGGGCATCACCGCCGATGAGCGCGTCTGCGCGGGCATGGTCTACTCCCAGATGGTGGCCACCGTCACCCGCTACCTGGCTGATCCATCGCTGCTGGAGAAGCCGCCCGAGCGCGTGCTCTTTGACGAGAACAACTACTACGGCCTGCCGCCGGCGCCCCGGCACAAGTTCCTGCCCAGGCTGCGCAACATCACCCGTCTGGGCCGCCGCCGCCGCAAGGCGGACAGGTCGGACCTGGCCGGATAAGCTCAGACTGAGGCAATTCCTTTCAGCAAGCGGCTTTGTTACAGTTTGCTCATTGCCCCCTCGCCCCTGCTTTGCTATAATCAGGGCATGAAGGGGGTTTTTTTATATGTTGAGAAAACGATTATTCATATTGGCTCTGGCGCTGTGCCTGCTGGCGCTGGGCGCCACGGCCCAGGCGCCGCTGCGCGGCTATGACAAGGCCCAGGGCTATCAGTATGTCAGCTTTGGCAGCTATCCCCAGGGCGCGCAGGGGGAGCTGGCGCCCATCCTGTGGCGGGTGCTGCAGGTGGAAGGCGGCATCGCCTACCTGATGAGCGAGTATATCCTGGATGTCCAGCGCGTCAGCGGCGACCAGTGGAACTACAAGGGCTGGGAGAGCAGCGAGCTGTTCGCCTGGCTGAACAAGGACTTCATCGATAAGGCCTTCAGCGAGGAAGAGCAGCAGGCCCTGCATGAGGACGAAGCCTTGGGACGGGCCAGCCTGCCCTCCGCCCCCGACCTGCAAAACAAGGACATAGGCTTTGGCACCGATGTCAGCCGGCGCATACAGGGCACCCCCTGGGCGCTGGCCCAACGCGGGCTCTACCAGTATTCCAGCCGCAACTACAGCCCCATCTGGATGCGCAGCCCCTCGCAGCAAAAGCACGCGCATCGGTCGACCAAGGTGGACGGCAAGATGGGCTTTATCGGCGTTGAGTCTGACGATCTGGGCGTCTGCCCGGTCATCTGGCTGAGGGCTGACATGATCTCGACCGAGGGCTCCGGCACGCGAGAGGCACCGCTTGCCATCAAGCTTCAGGTAGGTACAGCGCCATGATATCATTGCGTACACGCCTGCTATGCCTGCTGCTGGCGCTTTGTCTGATGCCAATGGTTGCGGGGGCACAGGCCCCCCTTGCGCCGGGCCAGCTGCTCAGCTTTGGCAGCTATCCACAAGGCGCGGCGGGCGAGCAGGCCGCCATCGTCTGGCGAGTTTTGTCCGTCGCCGACAATCAGGCCCTGCTGCTTAGCGAGCTGATACTGGACTCCCGCCCCGTGCAGGACAACGCCGCCAGCTATAATGGCTGGGAGGGCAGCGAGCTGCACAAGTGGGTGCAGGCAGACTTTCTCGGCGCCGCCTTCAACGAAGCGGAGCAGGTTGCCCTGCTGCCCCAGGCCCAGGGTGAACTGGTGGGGCTGCCCAGCGCGGACCTGCTCAAGCAAAAAGATCTGGGCTTTGGCAGCAAAGAAAGCGTCAAGGCGGTGGGGACAGCCTATGCGCAGACGCGCGGCCTCAAGGCCAACAGCAGGGGCGAGGCCTCCTATTGGATGGGCACGCGGTCTGAGACCAACAAGAGGTCTCAGCGCCTCATCATGGCCAGTGGCTCCATGGGCTATACCAGCGCAGACGCCAAGGGCCACGGCATCCGGCCGCTGATACGGCTTGATCTGTCCAAGACACAGCAGCTGGCGCCTGCCACCGGGCAGGGGCCGATCGTATTGTCCGTCACGCAGGAGATATTGGATGCCTATCTGGCTCGCCAGGCAGAGGCGGAGGCCCGTCAAAAGGCCGAGGCTGAAGAACAGGCCCGGATAGAGGCGGAAAAACAGGCGCAGGAGGCCGCCCAGCTGCAGCAGGCCAAGCAGGAGCTGGCGTTGGCGCAGCAGGCGCTGACAGCAGCCGCGGGCGGCGAAGAGAGCAGCCTGGCCCCGCTCAAGGCGGCAGTGGAGGCCGCCCAGCTAGCGCTTGACAAGTTGCAGAGCATGCAGATCGAGGGCTTCCCCCGGCTGACCAAGGCCGGCTTCCTGCCAGAGGGTCAGGCGCCCTTTGTCTATGAGAACGACGAGGAGGGGCAGTGGCGCTATGCCTCGCAGACGCTGAGGATCGACATCAGGCGCTACCTGGATGCCGAGCAGAAAATGCGCTGGTTTGAGGCCGAGATCGTCACCGATCCCAGCGTTGATCGCTTCAGAATCTATCAGAACGATCCGGGCAACGAGCTGAAAATGCGCGACATGAGCGAGATCGCCCAGGCCAATAACCTGGTCTATGCCATGAATGGCGACTACTATATCTATCGCGTGCGCAAGCAGTCCAAGACCACCATCGGACGCATCATCCGCGCTGGCGAGGTACGCTATGATGACGCCCGCAAGCCCAACACCACCGCCTTCCCCAACCTGGACACCCTGGCGCTGTTCCCTGACGGACAGATGCAGGTCTACCACGGGGATGAACAGACCGCCGCCCAGCTGCAGGCCCAGGGCGCGGAGTACACGCTGTCCTTTGGCCCCTATCTGATACGCGATGGCCAGCTCAGTGAGGGCAGCGCCCAGTTTGGCAAGGTGAACAACCCGCGCGCAGCCATCGGCATGGTGGCCCCGGGGCACTACCGCACCATCGTGATGGAGGCCCGCACCAGCAAGTCCAAGGGCAGCACCATCGCCTGGATGGCGCAGCGTCTGTTGGACGCCGGCTGTGTGCAGGGCTATAACCTGGATGGCGGGCAGACTGCGGTGATGATCTTCATGGGCAAGCAGCTCAATGAGATCGGCCCCTATGACGGTCGTACCAACCCGCGGACGCAGAATGAGGTGCTGGGCATCGGGCAGAGGCAGGATTGAGCATGCGCCGCAGTGACCGCCAGATCAAGGATAACGCTCAGATCACCCAGCTGCTGAGCAGCTGCCAGGTGCTGCACCTGGGGCTCTGCCGGGATGGGCTGTCCTATGTGGTGCCGCTGAGCTATGGCTTTGAGCAGCTGGCAGGGCAGCTCAGGCTCTACTTTCACAGCGCCTTGAAGGGCAAGAAGGTGGAGATGATCGGCGAGGGCGCGGCCTGCTGGGTGACCATCACGGCCGACAGCGCGGTCATCCGGGCGGACAAGGCCTGCGACTGGTCCAGCCGCTTTGCCTCGATGATGATGTCAGGACAGGTGCGGCCGCTCACCAATGAGGATGAGCGTTTACACGGCCTCGACCTCATCATGCGCCAGCATGGCTTTGAGGGGCAGCCCAGCTATGAGGCAGGCGCGCTCAGCCGGGTAATAGTCTATATCATCGAGGTGGCGCAGATCAGCGGCAAGCAGCGAGGGACATAATAAGCTGAAACAAGCCATCGGGGCTGGCATCGCTGCCAGCCCTTGCTGCTGTTTGGCTTAAGTCACTCGTTTGGACTAAGTCACTCGTTTGGACTAAGTCACTCTGCCGTGACCAGCTCATAGAGCCGGTACTTGCCCTCCTGCGCGATCAGCAGCCGGTTGTTGCCCGACCAGACCATGCCGCGGGCGGCGACGCTGCGCGGCGTGTCCAGCCCGCCGAAAAGGTCGGGCTGCTGCAGCTGAGCGCCGCTTAGATCGAGCTCGCTGAGCAGCAGCAGGCTGCCATCGGGCGAGAAGACGCCGTTGGTGGGCAACAAGCTGGTCTCCATAGCCTGCGGCTGGGCGATATGCTCGGCCACCGACCGGCGTTCCATGCGCTGGGCGGGCGGCTGGTCCGGGTGGATGACCAGCAGCTGCTCCAGGCCCTTGTCCTGAGGATTGCTTAAGTCCACCACCTGCAGCAGGGCATGAAAGCCCTTCTGATCGACGGCCTGCACGAGGGCCTTGTCGCCCTTGACATCCAGCAGCTGCAGGTAGAAGGCGCCCTGGCTGCGCAGCTCAGGGGGCATCAGCCAGCGGGCATCGGCGTCGGGCTTGCGCAGGGCCAGCCCCCAGGCCCCCGTCATGCGCACATCGGCGATGCTGTGCATCAGGCCGCCCTGCACCGGCCACAGCCGGCCATCCAGGGTGGTGTTGGTCCACTCCGCCCCGGCATAGAATTTGCTCTGCCCACTGGCCAGATCATAGGCCATGAAGGCATTAGCGCGCTCCTCTTGCTGCAGGCCATACAGCTCGTAGTACAGCTTGTCACCAGCCGGGTCAAAGCCTGCCTTGACGGGCAGGCCCGCCTCATACTCGCCTATCCTGGTGCTGGCGGGCAGGTCTTGCACGATGGGCCTGGCCTCGCCCTTGGCCACATCGATCAGCAGTATGTTGGCCCCCACGCGCGCCTCCATCAGCACCTTGCGCAGGAAGGCCATGGCGATGTAGATGCCGTCGGGCGACCAGCTCAGCGCCTTGTCCTAAGGCATCCTGAGCAGGCCCTTGTAAAAGTCCCGGTAATACTCGGCCGCCATATCGGGCGCGGGCACGATCAAGCGGACGCTCTGCGTGGCAATGTCACATACCATGGGCTGCATGCCATCAACAACGCCAAAGAAGCGCTCGCCATCAGGCGACAGCGACAGGTAGCTGAGCCCGTCATACCAGTCGGATATCGGTATGGCCTGCCTGCCCGGGGCCACATCCTCCACGCTGCCAAGGCCTATCAGCGCCTCCTCATCGTCAAAGGCGGCCAGGGCCTGATCGTAGCGCAGCATTTCAGCATACATCTCCTGCCTGTCAATGTTGAGATCCAATTCCCTCAGTTTAAGCGCCACCTGATCGGCCGCAATGGCCGCCTTGAGCGCCTGTTCTGGCTCAGCCAGTGCCGGCAGAGCCATCATCATCAAGGCGCAGGCGAGCGCCAAGCATTTCTTCAATAAATGCATCATCACACCTCCTTGGCCGTATTTTACCACGGACTGGGCGCAACAGCCCCACTTTACCTCGATTTTACAGCGCGTAAAGGGGCCGCCGGTTGCCCGGCGGCCCCACGGTTGATCAGCTAATGCTTACTTGGGGAAGGCTGCGTCCACCTGGCGCTGGAACTCGGCCAGGACTTCCTGGAAGCCCACGGCGTTCATCTCGTTGATCATGGCCGGGACCACGTCATCGGGGGCGCGGGTGCCGGTGATGAGCTCGGAGAGATACTTCTCGTAGATGGCCTTGATCAGGGCCAGCTCATCCTCCATGGAGCTGCGGTCCAGCGTGAAGCCCAGCAGCACGGTGGCAGTGGCCTCTGCGTTGACGGTGGCGATGTTGGTGACAAAGTTGGGGTCAGCGGTGGTGGGGGTCAGGATGGTGTGGTTGCCCTGCGTGTAGCGCGCCCAGGGCCAGGGCTTTTCGACGCTCTGCTCCACCAGGCCGTCCTTGTACTCAAAGTTGACGCCCTCTTCGCCGTAGCAGATCATGTCGCGCAGCTTGGTATCGGTGTTGACCAGCTCCAGGAACTTGAGCACCTGCTCGGGGTTCTTGCTGCCGGCGTAGACACCTTCCATGGAGCCCATGACGGTGCCGGAGCTGAAGATCGGGCCCAGGAAGAGCTGTGTCAGACCGGTGACCTTGATGTCCTTGTCCTCAGCGTCCTTCTTGGAGTAGTTCCAGGCGCCCGGCCAGCCCTGGGCGATGAAGAAGGGCAGCTCGCTGGGGGATTCCTGCAGGGTGGCGGCATCGGCGTTGATGATGCCGTCCTTGTACCAGGTGTGCAGCAGGGCCAGCTGATCCTGGATCTCCTGGGTCTCAAAGACGGAGACCACCTTGCGCTCCTGATCGTCATAGCGCACGCCGATGACCGGCACGCCGATGCCGGCGCCGTCAAAGACATCCATCATCTGGTAGCTGCCGCCCTTGTTGAGGGTGTAGGGCGCGGCGATAGGCGCCACCTTGTCGTTGCCTTCCTTCATCTTGCGGAAGATGGGGTCCAGATCCTTCAGGCTGTGGACATTGCTGATGTCCAGCTCCAGGCCCTCGACGACCTCGGGGTCAAAAACAAAGTACTGCGTCAGCGCGGAATCCTTGAGCGTGGGCACGGCGTAGATCTTGTCATCGATGGTAATGGCGCGCCACATGTCCTCGGGGATGACGGCCTTGAGCTCGGGAACGGTGTCCAGCAGGGGCTTGATGTCCAGCAGCGCGCCCTTGCTGATGTCGGCCGCATAGCTGCCGCCGTCGGTGAAGATGGCGTCAGAGTACTCGCCGCCGTTGATGATGGCGTTGCGGCGGTCGCCATAGGCGCCCCAGCTGAGGATGTCCGCATCCAGCGTGACGCCGATCTTTTCTGTCAGGTAGGCGTCAACCTTGGCCTTCCAGCTGTCATAGTTGTCGGGCATGCCTCCGCCCAGGGAAACCCACTTGACGGCGACCGGCGCCTCGGCCAGTGCCAGAGGTGCCAGGGATAGCAGCATCAGCGCTGCCAGGAGCAGGGAACGGGTCTTTTTCACGTGGGGTACCTCCTTGTGTAATATGATCATCCCCTGTGGGGAAAAATTCAAAGTTATCCTGGCCTGCGGATGCCTGCCTCGCCGCCCGCGCGGCGCGGCCCGCCTCCGGCATGGACGCGCCCCGCGCCATTCCTCATTCCTAATTCCTAATTCCTAATTCCTAACTTCTACCTATCCCTTCACCGCGCCGATGGTCAGGCCGGAGACAAAGTACTTCTGGAAGAAGGGGTAGGCCAGCGCGATGGGCAGCACGATCAGCACCGCGATGGCCATGCGCACCGACTCGCGCGGCATGGACTTGATATAGTCCTGCAGGCTGGCGCCCACGCCAGGGTTCTTGGCCAGGAATTCCACATTCATCACGATCTGCTGCAGCAGGTACTGCAGGGTGTACATCTTGGGGTTGGAGATATAGAGCATGGAGAGGAACCAGTCGTTCCAGTAGCCAAAGCTCAAAAACAGGGCCAGGGTGGCCAGCACGGGCTTGGAGATGGGCAGCACGATCTTGAAGTAGATGCGCAACTGGCTGGCGCCGTCTATCTTGGCCGACTCGACGATGGAGTCGGGGATGGTGGTGCGAAAGAAGGTCTTGGAGATGACCACATTAAAGCTGGAGACCATCAGCGGCAATATCAGCGCGTGCAGCCCATTTCTAAACTGCAGCAGCTGCATGTTGATGACATAGCTTGCCACCATGCCGCCGTTGAATATCATGGGGATAAAGACCATCCCGGTCAGAAAGCCCTTGAGCTTGTAGTCCGGTCGGCTCATCGCATAGCCCAGCACCGTGGTCAGCATCACGCCCAGCGCCGTGCCCAGCATGGTGACGATCACGCTCATGCCAAGCGCAGCCAGTATCTGATCGCGCTCCGCCCAGAGGAACTTGTAGGCCTGGGAGGAGAAGGCGCTGGGGAAGAGCTGGTAGCCGTTGGCGGCGATGCTGGCCTCATCGGTGATGGAGATCGGAAAGACCACGATGAAGGGCAGGAAGCAGGCCAGGGCGAAGAAGAGCAGGATGACATTGAAGCCTATGTTGGTAGGCCAGCTGATGCGGTTGAGCTTGTTGTTGAGGGTCTTGTTGCGCTCGTTTTGCTGTCTTTCCATGGCGCGCCTCCTATATCAGCGCATTATCCGGATCGATCTTACGGATAATGGCGTTGGCGATGAGGATGGTGATGCAGCAGGCCACCGACTGTATGAAGGTGGGCGCCGCGATCATGCCATAGGGCATGGAGGAGCGCAGGCTCTGGAAAACAAAGGTATCGATGGTGGCGGAGACATTGTAGATGGAGGAGGGGATGCCCTGCGTCACCTGGTAGAACAGGCCAAAGTCAGAGTAAAAGATGCGGCCCACGCTTAGTATGAACATCATGATGATCATGGGCTTGAGGCTGGGCAAGGTGATATAGCGCACCTGCTGGGGCTTGCTGGCGCCATCGATGACGGCGGCCTCGTAGAGGCTGTGGTCGATGCCGGTGATGGCGGCCAGATAGATCACCATGCCGTTGCCCACACCCTTCCATAGATTCAGCAGCGGAAAGGCGAAGACCCAGAAGCTGGGCGTGCGGTAAAAATTGCTGGGCTCGATGCCGGAGGCCTTCTGCATGCTGACGATGATGCCTGTCTGCGGGTTCAAAAAGGCGTAGACAAAGTAGCTGACCACCACCCAGCTTAAAAAGTGCGGGAAGAACATCATCGTCTGGTAGGTCTTGGCGCCGCGCTGGTTGCGCAGCATGGAGATGATGATGGCCAGCGCCACCGGCACCACGATGCCCAGTATAATAAAGACGATATTATACAGGATGGTGTTGCGCAGCAGCGTCCAGATCTGACCGCCCAGGAAGAGGTAGCGGAAGTTTTTAAGCCCCACCCACTCGCTGCTGAGGATGCTGCGCAGGAAGCTGGCGCCGGGCACGATTTTGAAGTTGAGGAAGGGCAGTACGACGCCAAACATAGGCAGATAGGCGAAGAGGAGATACCAGATGCTGGTGGGAAGGGCAAGCAGGCTCAGCTCCGTGTCGTCCCGTGTCCAGCGTTTGCGCCGGGGCCGCAGGGCTGGGGCAGGCGAAGGCGTCGCCAAAGGGGAGGTATGCATGTTCACACCTTCTATCGAATAAAAACTCGTTAATGGCTTCAGAAGCCTTGTTCCAATGTATGACCTTACTTCAGCACTTACCCACAAAACTGTCAACGAAACTTGCGAAATAATGTCAAAAAAGGGCCGCCTTTGAACAGATTGCGGCCATTTGTCCATGACTTTGTACTAAGAATTAAGGTCTTAGCTTGGCTTTCACCCGGCGCCAGAGGGCCTGCATCAGCCCGCGGGCAAGGCCGGGCAGCCTGCTGATTTGTGCCAGGCTGTCGTGCCAGACGCGGCGCAGCACGGCCAGCATTTTGTGAAGCGGGGGCAGCGCGCTGTAGGCGCTGCTGTAGTGCAGGGCCGCTGCCGTGACCCTGCTGGGGTCGGGCCGATGGCGGCCATAGGTGATGGCGCTGACGGTATCGGCCAGCGACTGCAGGCCCCGGTCGTCGGGGGCGGTGCGCTGGGCGTAGTCGCGCAGCGTCTCGCTGGGCAGCATGGGCTGTCCTGACTGGGCGCGCAGCATCATCAGCGCGCGCCAGTAGATCATCACCTGCTGCTCGCTCCTGCTTGTCTTGCCGGCCAGGCGCCTGGGCTCGGTGGCCCGCGCGCGCCAGACGAACAGGCCCGCCAGCGCCATCAGCAGCAGCCAGAGCCACCAATGACGCCCAGCCGGGCTGACCCGCTGCACATCGTCCTCAGGCTGGGGCGCCTGGTCGGGCTCGGGCTCAGGCTCAGGGCTGGGCTCAGGCGTGGGCTGATCCTCCTCCTGGCCGCCGCCAGGCATCTGGCTGGGGGCAGGCGTGGTATCGCCCTGCGG
This sequence comes from uncultured Clostridia bacterium, assembly GCA_934615145.1. Classification (GTDB taxonomy): domain Bacteria; phylum Bacillota; class Clostridia; order Christensenellales; family Aristaeellaceae; genus UBA1038. Next base: position 11,497 of record CAKTTM010000019.1, read on the forward strand.
GTCCGGCGTGCTGTCAGGGTCGGTCTCGGGGCTGGGGGGCGGCGGCTGGGAGGAGGGATCCTCCTGCGGGGGCGGCGGCTGATCGCCCGTGGTGCTGGTGGCGTCAAAGGTGACCCAGCCCAGCGCCGGGATGTAGATCTCTGTCCAGGCGTGGCCCTGCTGGCCGGTCAGCACGCTTGCGGCGCCCTGCTCGCCCGGATTGGCCACAAAGCCCTCCACATAGCGGCTATTGAGGCCCACCGCGCGGCCCAGCACCGTCATGGCGGTGGCAAAATAGGTACAATAGCCCTTCTTCGTCTCAAACAGGAAGTGCGCGGTGAAGTCCAGGTCGCTGGGCGCCGGCGGCACATCCAGGGTATAGGCGTAGTGGGACTTTAAATAATCGCGTATCAGCATGCCCTTCAAGTAGGGATCCTGCTCCGTGCCCACGATGGAGCGGGCCAGCTGCGTCACCTGGCCATTGGGCTGCAGGTGCTGGGGCAAGGTCAGGTAGGTCTCCGGCAGGCTGTCGTAATAAAGGTCGCTGGCGCCGCGCAGGCGGCGGGCCAGGGCGTTGGTCTGCTCAGTGCCCGCGATATAGGGCTCGTAGCTTAAGGCATAGTCATCCTGTGCCAGCAGGTTGCGGGTGATGAACAGCTCGGTGGAGCTGTTAAAATAGGGCACCATGCCCTCCCCCATCTGCAGGCTGCGCAGCCGCTGGGGCACGAAAAGCGTGGAGGGCAGGTCGGCCAGCGCCTGCACGCCAATCGTCGTCTGCGGCGCGCGCAGATCCTCCGCCGGCAGGCTCATGTCAAACAGCCCGGCCTTGAGCGCCGCAAAGCGCGCCGAGGTATAGCCATAGCGCTCCTTGGACAGGCTGTCAAACCAGCGGCGGCCGTTGTAAAGGTCCAGGATGCTGCCCCGCAGGTAGACCCTGCTGTCGGTGGTGACGGCCAGCACCGGCACATCGGATATGTTGGGCCTGCCGCCCAGGCCATCGCTGCCCATCGGCTGATAGCCCTCGCTGGCCAGGCTGAAGTTTTCGCGCCTGTCGGTGAAGAAGAAGTGATCGTTGATGGTCTGGCGCAGCTTGTCGGCCTGGTCTTCCAGCGCAGGATTGGTCTGGCGGTAGGGCGGGGTGAGCAGCGTGGCCAAGAGGGCGATCACCAGCACCACCGGCAGCGCGCGCAGCAGCGGGGCCATGCCCCGCTTTTCAGGGCGCAGATACTCCATGTGCCCGGAGGCATGCACAAACAGCAGCGGCATGGCCAGTATCATGGGGATAAAATCAGTGATCTGCTGGCGCGCGCCGGAAAACCACAGCATCAGCCCGGTGGTCAGCAGCAGCGGGGCGGAGAACAGCGGCTCGCCCTTGACCAGCAGCCGCGCGTACCACAGGCACAGCAGCAGCCCCAGCCCCAGCAGCACATCGGCATAGAGCGTCACCACGCTCAGCGTCGCGCGGCCTGCCAGCACGCTGTCCAGCAGCGCCTGCAGGGCGGCGGGCAATCGGCTGCCCGTCAGCAGCCGCAGCGCCGCCAGACCCCCCAGCGCCAGCCAGCTGAGGCTGCGCAGGCGCTTATTCAGCAGGCTGATGCCAGACAGCAGCAGGCTGCCCAGCGCCAGCGCCCACAGCGCATAGCCGCCCTCCTGGCGCAGCATGAAGACCTCGAGCATCGGCCTGGCAATCGCATAGCCGCACAGCAGTGTCATCAGCGCCTCGCTGATGCCTGGCGCCAGCCGCTTAAGC
>CAKTTM010000020.1 GCA_934615145.1 uncultured Clostridia bacterium
CGGCTGGACAGCTTCCAGTGGATGCGCTTCATCGCGTCGCCCTCGCGCCAGGCGCGGGTGTCCTCGGGCGAGGTGATGTCCTCGCTGCTGCGGCCGGGCAGCGCCTTGCCGTCGTCGCGCTGCAGGAATTTCAGCTTCTCCACCTCACAGGGCCGGGGCAGCACCACCAGCGGCAGCGGCTTTTGTAGACCCGGCACCGCGAAGTGAAAGAGGCCAAAGAGGTCGCTGACCATCAGCCTCTCCAGCCCCACCGGGATGATGCCCACATGGGGCAGATAAAAGGGAAAGCTGGCCGTCTGCTCGCGCAGCGGCAGGGCATCCATATAGACCCTGGCGCGGCCATCGGGCAGTATCAGGTGCAGCGCCAGCCGGGCCACCGGCAGCGGGCTTTTCATCCTGATGCTGATGAACAGCCGCCCCTTGCCGCCGCGCTCCACCTTGTTGTCCTGGGCGATCTGGCGCACCTGGGTCAAGCGCCTGGCCAGCAGGGCGCTGACCAGAGCGTAGACAATCAAAAAGATCAGCATCCAGCTGACCAGGTAAAACACCCGCCCACCCAGCGACAGGGCGCTGAGCCCGCTGACCAGCAGCGCGCAGCAGGTGACGAAAAACCGGGCGCTCATGCGTTCTTGCCGGGCACCGGAAGGCTGTCCAATAGTTGGCGCAGGATGGTCTCTGCCGAATAGCCCTTCATGCGCGCCTCCGGCGTCAGTATCAGGCGGTGGCTCAGCACGCTCAGCGCCATGCGCCGCACATCATCAGGCAGTATATAGTCGCGCCCGGCCAGCACCGCGCAGGCCTGCGCCGCGCGCACCAGCGCGATGGCGCCGCGGGGCGAGACGCCCAGCTGCAGGGCGCTGTTTTGCCGGGTGCTGGCCGCGATGGTGGCCACATAGCTGCGCACCTCGCGGCTGCAGTACACCGTGCCCACCGTCTCTTGCATGGCGATCACCTGGGCGGCGTCCGCCACCGGCAGCAGCGTCTTGAGCGGGCTTTCCTGGCCGGAGTAGCGGTCCAGCACATCCATCTCCTCCTCAATGGAGGGGTAGCCGATGGAGATGCGCAGGAAGAAGCGGTCCATCTGCGCCTCGGGCAGCGGATAAGTGCCCACAAAGTCGATGGGATTTTGCGTGGCCAGCACCATAAAGGGGCGGGGCAGCGCGCGGGTGACACCGTCCACCGTCACCTGGCCCTCCTCCATCACCTCCAGCAGGCTGGACTGGGTCTTGGGCGAGGTGCGGTTGATCTCATCGGCCAGCAGTATCTGGGCATTGACGGCGCCTGGCTTGTACTCCATGTCGCCGGTATTCAGGTTCACCATCGTAAAGCCGGTGATGTCAGAGGGCATGACATCGGGTGTGAACTGTATGCGCTTAAACGAGCAGTTGAGCGACTTGGCCAGCGCCCCCGCCAGCGTGGTCTTGCCCACGCCCGGCACATCCTCTATCAATACATGGCCCTTGCACAGCAGGGCGATCAGCGCCTGCTCTATGGCCTCATCCTTGCCAACGATCACCTGCCGCACATTCTGCTTCAGGGCGTATATCAGATTGCGTGGATCCTCGCTCATACATCGTCCTTCCCGGCGCGGCTTCCAGAGCGCACGCAGGGACATTATAGCCGCAGGGGCAATAATTTGCAATTCTTTCGTAAAGAGTTTGACACAAATATGCTGTCCGCTGCGTGTATAATAGGCTCAGAGGAGGTGGCGATTTGGCAGGCAAAACCATCATCATCACCGGCGCCAGCGACGGCATTGGCCGGGAGGCGGCGCGGGGGCTGCACCGCCTGGGGCATCGAGTGGTCATCGTGGGCAGGAATCCTGAAAAGACAGAAGCGGTGGGCCGCGAGCTGCAGGCGCCGCACTATATAGCGGACTTTGCCAGCCTGGCAGAGGTCAGGGCGCTGGCAGGGCAGCTGCTGCGCGACTTTCCCCACATCGATGTGCTCTGCAACAACGCCGGCGGCCTCTTTAGCCAGCGCCAGATCACGCAGGACGGCTACAAAATGACCTTTCAGGTCAACCACCTGGCCCCCTTCCTGCTAACGAGGCTGCTGTTGGACAGGCTGATCGCCTCGCGGGCCAGCGTGCTGTATACCGCCAGCGGCGCGCACAGGGTGATATCGCTCTATCGTCCCAGCGTCCCGCAGTGGGCGCCGCTGCCGATATTGGCCTACGGCAACAGCAAGCTGATGAATATCTATGTCGCCCGCGAGCTGCACAGGCGCTATCATGCCCAGGGCCTGCGCAGCGCCAGCTATCATCCGGGCGTGGTGGCCAGCAACTTTGCCGTGGCGTCCAGCTCGCCCGTGCGGCTGATGTATGCCACCGAGCTTAAAAGGCTGCTGGGGATGGTCAGCAATGAGGAGGGCGCGGACACACTGGTCTGGCTGGCGAATACGCAGCCCGATCAAGACTGGCCCTCGGGCGGCTACTTCATCCGCCGCCAGCTCAGTCCGCCCTCCCCCAAGGGGCAGCGCCAGGATCTGGCAGAGCAACTGTGGGAGCTGAGCATGCAGATGATATCCCCTTTCCTTGATTCTTAACCTTTCATCCCCCGCCTGACCACCCCCAAGGAGGCCTTATGCGCAGGATCGTCACGCTGTGTTTGTCGCTCTGGCTGGCGCTGCTGCCGCTTGGCGGCCTGAGCGCGCCCGCCGCCCGTTTTGGCGCGCATCCGGAGGTCTCAGGCCAGCCGGGGCTATACCTGCTCAGCGCCCAGCCCGAGCAGGGCATCGCCACCAGCATGGCCCTGCGGGGCCAGCAGGCGCTGATACTCTTAAGCCCCGATCAGCAGGACCAGCCCTCGCAGCTGCTGCTTTATGATATGCAGGCCGGCGAAGCCCTGCATCGGGCGTCCATCGGCCCCTCCTCCACCAGGGCGGGCGGCGCCATGCGGGCGGGCTTCCTGGCCGATGGTCGGCCCTACCTGCTGGACCTGGGCGCCATCGAGCTGCGCCTCTATGACCAGGCGCTCAATCTGCAGACATCCTTCACACCGCCCGGCACGGCCGAGCTCTACGAGCCAAGGCTGTCGCCCGATGGGCAATACCTGTGGGCGGGCGACCTGGAAAGCCACGAGGCGCTGGGCTACCCGCTGGCGGGCGGCCAGGCGCTGCGCCTGCGCTCGCCGCTGCCGGGGCAGTGGATGTTCGCCGGCTTTGCCCAGATCGGCGCGGATGAACTGTTGGTCATCTTTCAGGATAATGCCGGGCACCAGGCCCTGCATACATATCAGATCAGCACGGGGCAGACCAGGGTACAGCCCTTGATGCAGGGCTTTGTCTTTCACGATGGCGACGGCTGGGTCTACCAGATCAGGGGCCAGGTGGCGCTCTTTGCCCGCGCGGGGGCACCGGGCGCGCTGCTGCGGGTGGCTGCCTGGCGCGAGCATGAGTATCCGCTCTATTTCCAAGGCGATCAGATGATCAGCCAGCCGCCCGACGGCACCGGCATGAGGCTCTATGACCTGCAGCGGGGCCTGCTGCTGGGCGAGCTGGGCGATGTGTCCAGCTACACCCACCAGGGCTTTGACCAGATCGCCCTGTCAGACGAGGGCTACGCGCTGCTGAGCGACAGCGACTTTGACAGCGGCAGCACGCGCTTCTTCCTTTGGGATCACGCGCTGCAGGCGCTCAACACCCCGGTGGGCATGCGGCAGACCAGCTATGACGAGATGGCAATGGACAACGATGTGCTGGCCGCCGAGATCGAGGCGGAGTTTGGCGTCAAGATCCACCTGCGCGAGGCTGGCACCGGCTTTCACAACCCGGTCTATTACGCGCAGATCTGCCAGGACGAGGTGGCCATCGCCCGGACGCTTGAGAGTCTGCGCGACTTCCTGGCCGACCTGCCCCCCGGCCTGATTGCGGCCTCGCTGACAGGGGCCTACACGCATCTGAGCTTTTATTTGAGCGGCCTCATACTGCCCAAGGGCGAGGAGGGTATCAGCGCCGCCTCGGGGCTGAGCTCTGACCACGGGCAGGAGCGCTACATCATCCTGGACGCCACAGACATGCGCGCGCGCGGCAACCTGGCGCACGAGTACATGCATGTGCTGGAAGACAGCCTGCTGGCCTGGGACAATGCCCACCACGGCGAAAGCCTGGGGCGCTTTGAGCTGTTGAGCCCCCCTGCCTGGGAGCTGGGCGGCTACAACTGGGGCTACCGCATGGCGGACGGCAGCGAGATGTATGAGACCGCCTTCACCACCCATGCCGAGGATCCCCAGCCAGACAATATCTACTACATCGACGCCTACTCGCGCAGCCTCCCGCTGGAGGACAGGGCCAGGCTGTTTGAATACCTGTTCATGCAGGAGGCCTCCTTGCAGGTGATGCTGGGCTACCCCCACCTGCTGCGCAAGGCGCAGTACCTGGCAGCCCTGCTGCGCCAGGCCTTCCCGCTGATACAGGAGCCGCCCATCTGGGAGCGGCCGCTGCCCCAGCCTGAAAACGGCGACTGGACGCAGTTCCTGGCGATCGATCTGCCCGAGGCCGCCTAAGCGGGGCTTGCCTGTGGAGCCATCGCCTGCTACAATAAGCGAACAAACATTCCCTTAAAGGAACCTCATGGAAAGGAGCCTCATGGGCCAGTTCAAACTCGTTTCCCCCTACCAGGCCAAGGGCGATCAGCCCCAGGCCATTGCTGCCCTGGCCGAGGGCCTGCAGGACGGCTTCAGCGCGCAGACGCTGCTGGGCGTCACGGGCTCGGGCAAGACATTCACCATGGCCTCCGTCATCGAAAAGGCGCAGCGACCCACCCTGGTCATCGCGCACAACAAGACACTGGCCGCCCAGCTGTGCAGCGAGTTTCGCGCCTTCTTTCCCGACAGCGCGGTGGAGTACTTCGTCAGCTATTATGACTATTACCAGCCCGAGGCCTATATCGCCTCCAGCGACACCTATATCGAGAAGGATTCGGCCATCAACGACGAGATCGACCGCCTGCGCCACTCGGCCACCTCGGCGCTGCGGGAAAGGCGCGATGTCATCATCGTGGCCTCGGTCAGCTGCATCTACTCCATGGGCGACCCCAGCGAGTACGAGGGCCAGATGATCTCGCTTAGGCCCGGCATGCGCATGTCGCCGGAGTCCCTGGCCCTGCGCCTGGTAGAGATACAGTACGAGCGCAACGACATCGGCTTTGGCCGCGGCATGTTCCGCATCCGCGGCGATGTGGTGGAGATCATCCCCGTCGATCAGAAGGACGACGGCATCCGGGTGGAGTTCTTTGGCGACGAGATCGAGCGGGTGAGCGAGTTTAATTTGAGCAGCGGCCACATGACCCGCGCGGTCAACCACGCCGCCGTCTTCCCCGCCACCCACTACGCCATCGGCATACAGGGCCTGGACGCGCAGATCGACCAGATCGAGCGCGACCTGCAGCTGCGCATCCAGCACTTTGAAGACAACAACCAACTGCTGGAGGCCCAGCGCATCGCCCAGCGCACCCGCTATGACATCGAGATGCTGCGCGAGCTTGGCATGTGCTCGGGCATTGAGAACTACAGCCGCTACTTTGACGGCCGCAGCCCTGGCGATCCGCCGTTTAGCCTGCTTGACTATTTCCCCAAGGACTTCATCTGCTTTATCGATGAGAGCCATGTCACCCTGCCCCAGATACGCGGCATGTACGCCGGCGACAAGGCGCGCAAGACCGCGCTGGTGGACTATGGCTTCCGCCTGCCCTCCGCCTTTGACAACCGGCCGCTGACATTTGAGGAGTTTGAGCAGCGCATCCGCCAGGTCATCTTTGTCTCCGCCACGCCCGGCCCCTATGAGGCCGCGCACGCCAGCCAGACGGTGGAGCAGATCATACGCCCCACCGGCCTGCTGGACCCCAAGATCATCGTGCGGCCGGCCACCGGGCAGATCGACGACCTGCTAAGCGAGATCCACCTGGTCACCGATCAGGGCTTCCGCATACTGGTCACCACGCTGACCAAGGCCATGGCCGAGCGCCTGACCGACTACCTGCGCGAGAACGGCGTACGGGTGCGCTACCTGCACAGCGATATCAAGACCATGGAGCGCATGGTGCTGCTGCGCGATCTGCGCCTGGGGCTCTATGATGTACTGGTGGGGATCAACCTGCTCAGAGAAGGTCTTGACCTGCCAGAAGTGGGTCTGGTGGCCATTTTGGATGCGGATAAGGAGGGTTTCCTGAGGTCGGAGACCAGTTTGGTGCAGACGGTGGGCCGCGCCGCGCGCAACACAGAGGGCCGGGTCATCATGTACGCCGATGACCCCACCGACAGCATGATGCGCGCCATCGCCGAGACCACCCGCCGCCGCGACATACAGTCCGCCTACAACGAGGCTCACGGCATCACGCCCGAATCCATCAACTCCGCCGTGCGGGCGCTGATCGAGATCGCGGCCGAGACCGAGCAAAACTACGCCGCCTCCATGACCGAGGACGAGCGCGCCGCCCTGATCAGCGCCATCGAGGACAAGATGCTCTCCGCCGCCGGCGCCCTTGACTTTGAAAAGGCGGCGCAGTACCGCGACGAGCTCTTCCAGCTGCAGGGCAAGGCACCCATCGAGAAGGAACAGCCCCAGCCCGTCAGAAGAAGAAGGGCCAGGAACAGGAAGTGAACATGGATATACACGCCTTCATGGCCGCTGTCGCCGCCCAGGACGCGCAGGGCATGCGCCGCTTCCTGCACCCTGAGGCGCAGATACACTGGCACAACAGCAATGAATGCTTCACGGCCGAAGAGTACATCCGCGCCAACTGCGAGTACCCCGGCAGCTGGCTGGGCCAGGTCGAGCGCCTGGAGCAAGCAGGCGATCTATCCATCGCCGTCACCCACATCTGGGCGCCGGAGGGCTCCCCGTCCTTCCGATCAATCTCCTTCATCCGCGTGCAGGACGACCGCATCATTGCCCTGGACGAATACTGGAGCGAAGACGGCCCGCCGCCCGCCTGGCGGCAGGCGATTGGCATCGGGCGGGCGATCAGGGAATAGAAGAGGCAAGACAAAACCACCGGCTGAACCGGTGGTTTTGTTTGATCTATGCCCTACTTCTCCCCCAGCATCTCCTTGACATAGTTGGGCAGATAAAAGGCGCCTTTGTGCAGGTCGGTATTATAGTAGCGGGTCTTGATGTCCAGATTGTTCCAGCGCTCGGCCTGCAGGTCGTCCAGCGGCTGGTAGGTGATGCTGGCAAAGCCGAAAAGCCAGTGGCCGGAGGGGAAGCTGGGGATGTGCGCCTGGTAGACCGAGTGGATGGGGAAGCTCTCTTTGATGCGGCGGTGGGCGCGGCGCATGGCGTTGGCCTCGTAGCTGTAAAAGGGGCTTTCGTGCTGGTTGATCATGATGCCGTGATCGCGCAGCGCCTTGTAGCAGTTGCCGTAGAACTCCTTGGTAAACAGCACCTCGCCCGGGCCAAAAGGGTCGTTGGAGTCCACGATGATCAGGTCGTAGGCGTCCTGCAGGCGGCGGATGAACTTAAGCCCGTCCTGGTTATGCACCTTGACGCGCGGGTCGTCATAGCCGATGGCGGTGCTGGGCAGATAGGCCTTGCAGGCCTCCACCAGCATGGCGTCGATCTCCACCAGGTCGATGCTCTCAATGCTCTCATAGCGGCACAGCTCGCGCAGCGCGCCGCCGTCGCCGGCGCCCACCACCAATACCTTGCGCACATCCGGATGCACAGCCATGGCCGGGTGCACGATCATCTCATGATAGATGAACTCGTCCTTTTCCGTCAGCACGATCACATCATCCAGCGTCAGCATGCGGCCAAACTCGCGCGACTGGAAGATCTCTATCTTCTGATATTCGCTCTTTTGTGAATAGAGCTGCTGATCCACCATGATGTTGAGGGTGACATTGTCGGTGTGATTTTCCGCGAACCAGAATGCCATGGCAGCCTCCTATGTCAGCACGCTGATGTGCTGGGCGGTGATGTCCTGGGTGCCGGTGATCACGCAGCCGGCCTCGCCAGAGGCCTGTATGAAGTCCACGATCTCCTGGGTGATCTTCTCCCCCGGCGCCAGCAGCGGGATGCCCGGCGGGTAGGTCATCAGGCTTTCACCGCTGACCATGCCGGCCGATTCCGTCAGCAGCACTGGCTTCTTGGGCGCGTAGAAAGCCTCCTGCGGCGTCATCACCACCTGGGGACTCAAGTACTCGTACCTAAACAGGGGGTTCTTGGGCTTCTTGTAGCGGCGGCGTATTTCATACAGGGCGCCTATCAGCCGCTCGATGTTCTTGGTCTTGTCACCGATGGAGATATAGGCCAGGAAGTTGCTCAGATCGCCAAACTCGATCTGTATGTCGTACTCATCGTGCAGTATGTCGTGCACCTCGATGCCGGCCAGCCCCAGGTCGTAGGTGTTGACCGACAGCTTGGTCTGGTCGTAATCGAATATGCTGTCGCCGTTGATCAGCGCCTCCGAATAGACCAGGTAGTCGCCTATGTCGCTGATTTCTTCCCGCGCGTAGACGGCGTACTGCTTGACCTTGTCGAAGATACGCTCGCCGTCCAGCGCCAGCGTGCGGCGGGATATATCCAACGAGGAGATTAGCAGGTAGCTGGCCGAGGTGGTCTGCGTGAGGTTGACGATCTGGCGCACATAGTCGGCATTGACACCAGGGCCGCAGAGTAGAAAACTGGACTGCGTCAGGCTGCCGCCCGACTTGTGCATGGAGACGGCGGCCATGTCCGCCCCCGCCGCCATGCCCGACACCGGCAGGCCCTTGCCAAAGTAAAAGTGTGCGCCGTGCGCCTCATCGCACAGCACCTTCATGCCGTGCGCGTGGGCGGCGGCCACGATCTCGCGCAGGTTGGAGCAGATGCCGTAATAGGTCGGGTTGTTGACGAAGATGGCCTTGGCGTCCGGGTTTTCATTGATGGTGCGGATCACATCCATCACCGACATGCCAAGGGCTATCCCCAGGCGCTCAGAGGTCTGGGGGTTGATGTAGACCGGCACCGCGCCGCAGATGACCAGAGCGTTGACGATGGACTGGTGCACATTGCGCGGCAGGATCAGCTTCTCCCCCTTGCGCACGGTGGACAGTATCATGCCCTGTATGGAGGCCGTGGTGCCGCCCACCATGAAGAAGGCGGCCTTGGCGCCGAAGGCCTCGGCGGCTAGCTCCTCCCCCTGCTTGATGATACCGGTGGGATGGCCCAGTGAATCCAGGTACTTGGTGGAGTTGACATCCACCGACATGCAGCGCTCGCCCAGAAAGTCCGTCAGGTCTTTATTGCCCTTGCCCCGCTTGTGCCCAGGCACATCAAAGGGCACCAGCTTCTCAGCGCGCATCGCCTCCAGCGCCTCATAGACGGGCGCCCTGTTCTGATCCAGCATGCGATGCCTCACCCCCTCATCAGGATTGCGTATCAAAAAGGATGCGCTGCGCTTGCAGCACATCCTGTGCAACCGGCACGCCTCCGGCTTGTTCTACCGAACTCGTGTTGAGTATAAAGTGATTGAACTTGACTGTCAATCAGTGATTTGCGGGCTATTTGTCCTGCGCGTGGTTCAAGGGCTACTTGTCCTGCGCATGATTTTCAGGCAATTTGTCCTGCGCCGGCGCCTCGGCCTCCCCCGCCGCGCCCAGTCGGTCGCGAATCAGGTCACTGTTTTCGATCAGCTGGCCAAAGCCGTAGAGCACCAGGGAGCCCAGCCAGCTGCCGATACTGCCCAGCACCATGACCAGCAGCCCCGCCGGCACGCTGCCGCCCTGGCTGTAGACCCCCGGACTGATCTCCCGGTAGCCAATGCTCTGCGTGGTCATCAGCCCAATGCCCGCCACCAGCGCCGCGGCAATGCCCAGGAAGCACACAAACTTCGCCAGCCCCTTGATCTTCGCGCCAATGTTGGTGTACATAGTGCCCCTCCCACGTTCGTTATCTGAGTAACAAGATACGCTCGTGGGAGGGGCTGTGTCAAGTAAGCTCAGTTCACCACCATGCCGATGATGGTGAAAGCGTCCTGCATATCCACGATGCCATCTTCATTGATATCGGCGTTGAGCATGGACTTGCAGGGGATTTTGCCCACCGTGTAGTCGATGATGCTGGTCAAATCAGCGATGTCCACCTTGCCATCGGCGTTGGCGTCCCCCAGCAGCGTGGGCACAGCTACCGTCACCTTGCAGTTGGCCGTCAGCCCGCTGCCGTCGCTCGCCTTTGCCGTGATGGTCGCTGTGCCATTGGCCAGGCCCGTTACCATCCCATAGGCGTCCACACGCGCGATGGTGGGTGCGCTGCTTGTCCATGTCAGAGCACTGACGCCGGCGTTGCTGGGCGTGAAGCGCAGCGACAGCTGGCTGGCGTAGCCGCGCCGCAGCGTGGTCTCAGCCTCAGTAAAGGCCATGGCGGTCGCCTTGACCACCGGGATGTTGACCGTCACCTGGCAGGTCGCCACCGCGCCATTGGCGGCGTAGGCGCTGATGGTCGCCGTGCCTGTCCAGCGCCCGGTCACCTGGCCCGCGCCGTCCACCACCGCGATGGATTCGTCACTGCTGCGCCAGATGACCTTGGTCTCCGTCGTGTTGCTGGGGGTCAAGGTAGCGCTCAGCTTCTTGCTCTGCGCCACGGGCAGCGTCATGTCCTTCAGGTTCATAGCAATGCCCGTCACCGCCACCATGGTCTTGGGGTCGATAAAGCGCAGCCCCAGGTCAGTGGCTGTCTTCTGCACCGGGCTGCCAGCTGTGCCATAGAGCGTCAGCCAGTCATTGCCCGGCAGAGCATTGCTGCCGATGCTGCTCACCTGCGCGCCCAGGCGCACTTCCTTTAGTTGATAGGCGTTGGCGAAGGCGCCTTCGCCGATGGTCTGTATGGAGGCCGGCAGCGTGACGGTGCTTAGCTTGGTGCAGTTGCGGAAGGCATCCTTGGGGATATCGGTCAGCAAGCCGCCCGTGGGCCAGGTGATACCGCTGAGCTGCTGGCTGCCCATGAAGGCCGCCGTGCCCATATACTCGAGTTTGGCAGGCAGCACCACCGTCTGCAACTGGCTGGCCTTGAAGGCGCCGTCACCCAGCATGGTCACCGCGGCAGGCACGGTAAAGCCGGTCTGCGCCTTGCCCTCAGGATAGCGCAGCAGCACGCTGCCGCTGCTGTCATAGAGCACGCCGTCCACGCTCTTGTATGCAGGGTTGCCCGCGGCCACGCCGATCGCGGTCAGGCTGCTGCATCCGTCAAGGGCGTCAGCGCTGATGTAGTAGAGGCCGGAAGGTAGTGTTAAGCTGGTCAAGCGCTCACAGTTGCTGAAGGCCTTGGTGCCAATATCCGTCAGGCTGGCGGGCAGTGTCACCTGCTCCAGCAGGCTGCAGCCAGCGGCGAAGTAGTCACCCAGGCTTTGTACCCCTTGAGGTATCGTCAGTGTGAACAGGCTGGTACAGCCCTGCAGCATGCCCGTGGGCAGATAGGCGGCACCACTGGACAGCTTCAGCTCGCTGAGCGCGGCGCAGTTCATCAGGGCATAGTCGCCAATGTCGGTCACACTGGCCGGGATACTCAAGGAGGAGATAATGGATTCTGCAAAGGCGTACTTGCCAATGCTCTTGACACCGCTTGGGATAACCAGGCTATCCAGCCACTCACTGCCGTAGAAGGCGTAGTCGTCGATGCCCACTACGGGCAGGCCATTGATGGTGGCCGGCAGGGTGGGCCGCATCTGCTGCCCCTGATAGCCCGTGATGAAGATTTGATTGTCCTCCTGCCGGTAGGTGAAGCCGCTGTCGCTGATCTCGCTGTTGATACGCCGCCATCCGGCGTAGAGGGTGATGGGCTGGGTACCCATGCGCTGGGTGGCAAAGTTCCAGGGCGTGCCCAGCCACTCCTCCACATACCAGCCCACCAGCTCATAGTTGCTGCGAGTACTGGCGGGCGAGGCGCCTAGCAGGTCACCCTTGGCCACCTGGCGGGCCGCGACTGGCGTGCCGCCATAGGTCTCGAAAATCACATCGTAGGTCAATGGAACGAAAGTGTAGCCCTTGGTCTTGGCAAAGCTCTGCGTCACGCTGCCCTTGTTGCCCTTAAGGGTGGGCGCGGTGATGGCGGCAAAGGCGTCTGTCGCGATGGACAGCACCGCCTTGCCATCGATGGCTTCCGGCACCTGGATGGTGGTGGCGCTGTCTGTATACTTGGTCAGCTTCACCCCGCTGCCCTCGGCCACCCAGGTAAAGGGGTAGGCCAGCACAGCATTCAATTCCAGATCAGCCGCGGGCATCTTGTCAGTGGTCATCTGCCACAGCGTGGTCTTGCCGGCTGCCTGCCAGCCCTTGAACACCCGCTCTGGGTCTATAGGACTATCGATCGCGGGCAAGAGGCCTCCTGCCTGCGCCTGTCCACTGCCAGAGAATTCCCCGTCGATGAAGAGTAAGTATTCATACATGTTGTAGTTGAGCCCCTTGGATGCCGCGAGATCTGACAGCAGGTGCTTGCCTGTAGGCCCATACAGCCCCTCATCTAGCGGACACTGATTGAAGGCCTCGCTGGCGATGGCCGTGATGCCTGCGGGCAGCTGGATACGCTGCAGCTCAGCGCAGTAGTTGAAGGCGCTATTGCCAATGCTCAACACGCCGCTTGGCAGCGTCACCTGCTCCAGATTGTTGGCATGGCTGAAGGCCATGGCGGCGATTCGCTGGGTACCGGCGGGCACGCTGAACTGCCTGGCGCTGCTGCCTGCCGGGTAGGCGATCAGCGTCTTGCCATCCGCCGTATACAGACAGCCCTGGATGACCTTGTAGGCCGTGTTGGCGGGGTCGATGCTGATGAGGCTCAGGTCATAGGCGCTGCGCAGCGCGCCCTCGGCGATGGTCTTGACGGAGGCCGGGATATGCAGCGCGTAGACACCCATGTCCACTGCGCCGGGCAGTATCTCCGTCAGCGGCTTGCCCGCTACACGCTCGGGGATCACCAGGTTGGCCGAGTCACCCTGATAGTAGCGCATCTGGATGTTACCATCCGTTCTTAGGGCATAGACCAAACCTGGCAGCACAGGCTCCAGACCCATATAGAGCGTCAGCGGCGCGGTGGGCATGCGGTCTGTAGCGAAGTTCCAGGGCTGAGTGCAGGCTGCGTCCTTGAACCAGCCTATGAAGCGCGCATCATTAGGTGTGGTAAAGGTCGGCGTCTGGATCAGGCTTCCGGCAGATGCGCTTACC
>CAKTTM010000021.1 GCA_934615145.1 uncultured Clostridia bacterium
CCCCAAGGAGGATATGCTGGGCATCGACCTGGTGATCCCCGATATCAGCTATCTGCTCGCCAACAAGGACAAGATACGCGGGTTCGTGTTCACCCACGGGCATGAGGATCACATCGGTGCCACGCCCTATGTGCTCGACAAGGTGCCGGCGCCTGTCTATGGCTCCAGCCTGACAATGGCGCTGATCGACAACAAGCTGCGCGAGCACCGCGTGCGGGGCATCAGCCTCAACCCCGTGACACCCCGCCAGGTGATCAAGCTGGGCTGCTTTTCGGTACAGTTCATCCGGGTCAACCACTCCATCGCCGGCGCCTACGCGCTGGCCATCACTAGCCCCGCTGGCACGGTGGTGCACACAGGTGACTTCAAGATCGACTTCACACCGCCGGATGGTCATGTGACCGACCTGAGTGCCCTGGCCGCGGTGGGCGACCAGGGGGCATTGGCGCTCATGTGCGAATCCACCAATGTGGAGCGCGCAGGCTACACCATGAGCGAAAGCAGCGTGGCCAAGACCTTCCAGGAGCAGATCAGCACCGCGGCCGGACGGGTGATCATCGCCATGTTCGCCTCCAATGTCAACCGCGTGCAGCAGGTGGTCGACTGCGCCCTGCGCTATGGCCGCAAGGTCTGCTTTGTGGGCCGCAGCATGATCAATGTGTCGACGGTCGCCATGGAGCTGGGCGAGCTGCAGATCCCCCGCGACGCCATCCTGGAGATGGACGACCTGGGCAACTACCGTGACGACCAGATACTGGTCATCACCACCGGCTCCCAGGGCGAGCCGATGAGCGGTCTGACCCGCATGGCCTTCAGCGACCACCGCAAGCTGCAGATCAAGTCAAGCGACAAGGTCATCATCTCCTCTTCACCCATCCCGGGCAATGAGATATTCGTCTCCCGCGTCATCAACCAGCTCTACCGCTGCGGCGCCGAGGTGATCTACGACGCGATGGCGGCAGTGCATGTCTCCGGCCACGCCTGCCAGGAGGAGATCAAGCTGATCCACACCCTGGTGCAGCCGCAGTACTTTATCCCCATCCACGGCGAGTACCGGATGCTGTGGCAGCATGCGGAGCTGGCCGAGTCCCTGGGCAGGCCCAGGGAGAACATCATCCTGCCGGAGCTGGGTCAGGTCATCGAGATGAACGCCGAGTCGCTGGCGATTTCCGGCGTCGTGCCCACGGGCACCGTGCTGGTGGATGGCCTTGGCAACGGCGATGTGGGCCATGTGGTGCTGCGTGACCGCAAGCACCTGTCGCAAGACGGCCTGATCATCGTGGCCATGGCCTTTGACCGCACCAATGGCGTGCTGGTCTCCGGCCCCGATGTGATCTCCCGCGGCTTTGTCTATGTCCGGGAGAATGAAGACATCATCGAGGGCATCCGCGAGGTGGTGCGCGGCATCATCCGCAGCTACGAGCGCATCGAGGGCAGCGACTGGCCGGGCATCAAGAACCGCATCAAGGACGAGCTGCGCCGCTTCATCTTTGAGAAGATCAAGCGCAACCCCATGATACTGCCCGTCATCGTCGACCTGGGCTGATACCGAGGGCTAAGCCCGCAATTGTTGCGAATTGATGAATATGCTATAATCGGGAGGGTGAAGATTCAGCCCCCGATTTTATTTTTGTGTGACAGGAGCGACATGAATTACAATACAGCGCACCAATTGGCCAGGGAGATAGAACAGAGCGAAGAGGCCCGTGAATACAGGCGGCTTAAGGAGATCGTGGAGGAGAGCGACACCACGCGCGCGCTGCTCAAGGAATACCGCCGCTCGCAGATGATGCTGCAGATGGCCAGCCTGGGCAAGACGCAGCTGCCCCAGGAGGAGATGACGCGCTTCTCACAGCTGAGCTCCCTCTTGTACGCCGGCACCGATACCTCGGCCTTTCTGCTGGCGGAAATGCGCCTGCAGCAGATGATGGCCGATGTCTTCGGCCTGCTGAGCAAGGCCTCGGGCATCCCCATGGAGCTGCCCGGCCTGTCATGAGGGCAAGCGATTGAGACAGCGTCCGCACAAGGAATACACCTATGAGAGCCTGCACCGTGAGCGGCAGTACGGCATGTACTGGTACTCCTGGCTGTGGCATCTGCTGCGCCCGATGTTGATCGCGGCCTGCGCGCTGATGATCGTCTTTGGCGTGGTGTCCTTCGCCTGGGGCAAGCTGTCAGAGCAATTCATCGACCCGGTCAGCCGGCAGGACAGCCAGCAGGTGCCCTTTGTGGTCAAATCCGGTGAGAGCCTGACCCGTGTGGCCACCAACCTGCAGACGCAAAACCTAATCCGCAACCGCTCGGCATTCAAGTACTATGCCGACTTCATGGGCTATGGGCAGAAGATACAGGCGGGGGAATACAGCCTGAGCCGCGACATGACGCTCAGCCAGATCGCTGAGCGCCTGACGGCGGGCGACGGCAAGCCCATCGTGCGCACCATCACCATCATCCCCGGCTGGACAATCGAGGATATCGCGGCCTACCTGCACAAGGAAGGCGCGATCAGCGACATCAACAGCTTCCTGCAGCGCTGCAAGTCCGGCCAGGATTATGCCGCCTGGTACTATGTGCAGGATGTACTGACAGCAGGGCGCGCCGCCCAGCGCAAGTACGCGCTGGAGGGCTACCTGGCCGCCAATACCTATGAGCTGTTCATGACGGCCACAGAGGATGACATCATCAAAAAGCTGCTCAGCCAGACGGAGGCCCTGTTCAGGGAGGCCTACCACCAGCGGGCGGACGAGCTGGGGCTGACGCTGGATCAGGCGCTGAGCCTGGCCTCACTCATCGAGAAGGAGGCCAAGACAGGTGACTTCAAGCGGGTGTCGGCAGTATTCCATAATCGACTCAAGCAAAACATGACCCTGGGCAGCGATGTCACCATCAAGTATGTGCTGGGCACCAAGCGCATGGTGCTGACCCGTCAGGACCTGGCGGTGGACAGCCCCTACAACACCTACCAGCACAAGGGACTGCCGGTGGGGCCCATCTGCGCCCCCTCTCCCCGCGCGCTGGAGGCGGCGCTGTACCCGGATGAGGATTTCATACAGCAGAGCTATCTCTACTTCTGCTCCAAGGATCCGGACACAGGCGAGCTGCACTTCTCCAAGACCCTGCAGGAGCATGAGCAGGCGGTGCGCATCTACGCCCCGCTCTGGGAGGCCTTTGACCAGAAGGTGGGCAACACATGAGCGGGCTGGCACAGTTTGGCCCGGCGGGCAACTCCGAGCGCTTTTACGAGGAAGGGCACAGCCGCACGGTGGAGAGCTTTGCCTGGCAAAAGCCGCTGGGGCTGAGCGTCTTTGAGTATCCCTTTGGCCGGGGCATCAATTTGTCTGTGCAGGCGGCCCAGGATATTGGCGCGGCGGCCAGGGCGGCAGGCGTCGCCATCAGCGCCCACGCGCCCTATTACATCAACCTGGGCAGCGCTGAGCAGGAGACCCGACAAAAGGGACAGGACTATATTCTGCGCAGCGCGAGGATGCTGGACCTGATGGGTGGTGAGCGCCTGGTGCTGCATGTGGGCGCGCCGCAGAAGAACCCGCGCGAGGAAGCCTTCCAGCGCTGTTGTGAGGGCCTGATCGCGGCCAGGGCCGCCCTGGTGGCCGAAGGCCTTAGCCACATACGCCTCTGCCCGGAGACCATGGGCAGGCCCAGCGTCATCGGCACCCTGGACGAGGTGCTGCAGATGGTCAAGCTCGATGACAGCTTCATCCCCTGCATCGACTTTGCCCACCTGCACGCCGCCCAGGGCGGCATCCTGAAAGGCCCGGATGACTTTGAGCAGGTGCTGGAGGCCATGGCGCAGACGCTGGGGAATGCGCGGGCCAGCAGCTTTCACAGCCACTTTTCTCATATCGAGTACGGCCCCAAGGGGGAGCTTAAGCACCGCATTTTCGCGGACGAGGGCTTTGGCCCGGACTTTGCCCACCTGGCGCCGCTGCTGGTCAGGCGTGGCTGGGCGCCCACCTTCATATGCGAGAGCCGGGGCACCATGGCCGATGACGCGGCGCAGATGCTGCGGATCTATCAGCAGGCGCTCAGCGCGCAGCAGCAAGCACACTAATCAACATAAACCTCTAAGAATATGTGATTTTTCTATTGACAGTGTATATAGAGATCATATACACTATGAACGGTGATCACAGTGCTGCCCGGACGCGGGCGGCGAAGGAGCAAGCAACTTGAACATCATCATCCGCAACGCCTCAGAGCTGTCGATCTATGAGCAGATACGCCAGCAGATCAGGGCGGCCATCCTCTCTGGCGAGCTGGCCCCAGGGGAGCAGCTGCCCTCCATCCGCCAGATGGCCAAGGAGCTGCGCATCAGCGTCATCACCACCAAGCGTGCCTATGATGAGCTGGAGTTGGAGGGCTTCATCGAGCAGGTGCAGGGCAAGGGCAGCTTTGTCCGGGCGCAGAACGCCGCCCTCATTCGGGAGGAGCATCTGCGCCAGATCGAGGAGCTATTGGGCAAAGCCTGCCTGCTGGCGCGGCAGGCTGGCATCAGCCAGCAGGAGTTGCGGGAGATGCTGAACTTCATCGGAGGTGAACAGTTAGATGACTGATCTGGCGATTTCTGTCCGGGGGCTGATCAAGCGCTACCCCGGCTTTACCTTGGGCCCCATCGACCTGGATGTGCCCTGCGGCAGCATTGTGGGCTTTATCGGCGAGAATGGCGCGGGCAAGAGCACAGCCATTCGCAGCATGCTGGACATCACCCATCCTCAGGCCGGTACCGTCCGCTTCTTCGGACAGGCGCTGAGTGATGCTGATATGGACTTGCGCCAGCACCTGGGCGTCGTGTATGACGATCTGTATGTCCACGCCACGCTTAGCGCCATGGATTTGGGGCTGATTGGGGCCAAGACATTCAGCGGCTGGCAGCAGGATACCTATGACAGTTACCTGCGCCAGTTCTCGCTGGAGCCAAAGAAGCGCATCAAGGACTACTCACGCGGCATGAAGATGAAGCTGCAGATGGCCTATGCGCTGAGCCATCAGGCCCGGCTGCTGATACTGGACGAACCCACTAGCGGGCTTGACCCGGTGGTGCGCGAAGAGATATTGGATCTGCTGCTGGACTTCATACAGGACGAGCGCCATGCGGTGCTGATATCCACCCATATCTTAAGCGACCTTGAAAAGGTGGCCGACTACATCGCGCTGATCCATGGCGGGCGCATGATGCTGTATGAGGAGACTAACCAACTGCGCGAGCGCTATGGCCTGTATGCCTGCAGCAGCCAGCAGGCAGATGCCCTGGCACCGGAGGCCATCGTCGCCAGGCGCGAGCACGCCTATGGCACGCAGCTGCTGATCCGCATGGAGAGGATGCCCAGAGGGCTTCAGATCGACAGACCCAGCATGGAGGACATCATGCTGATGATGATCAAGGGAGGCACCAAGCGTGAAAGCACTGTTATATAAGGACTGGCGCATCATGAGCAGGCAGGTGATGATGCCCCTGATGCTGCTGTGGGTGATCGGCATGTCGATCTTCTTTAGCAGTACCATGGCGCCGGTCATGGGCGTGACGCTGGCCTGCGGTATGCTGCCGTTTCTGACGATCGCCTATGACGAGAGCTGCCAATACCTGCGCCTGGCCCTCACACAGCCCATCCGCCGCAGCGGCTATGTGTGGAGCAAGTACCTGCCCAACTTAGTGCTGATGGCGCTGCTGCTGATCTATCAGATGCTGACGCAGTCGCTCGTACCCACTCTGGAAGCGGCCCTGCTGCCACTGAGCTTGCTGATGGCCCTGCTGATACCGGGCCTTGCCACCGCGCTGCTGCTGCCTGCGGTCTTCCAGTTTGGCGTGGGCAAGACACGCCTGCTCTACATGGCGCTGATCCTGGGAGTGACCCTGGGCTTTTCATCCGATACGGCGGTGACACAGGCTCTGCGACGGATAGGAGAAGGGCTCAGCCTGATGTCGCCTCTTGCGCTGGGGCTGATTGGCCTGGCGGTGCTGATCGCCCTGATGTTGGGCTCCATTGTGCTGTCGCTGCGCATCGTAGGGCGTAAGGACTACTGAGGGCATATCACCTGGGGTGGCAGGGCGCAGCAGCCTTGCCATCCCATTTTTTGTGTCCGGTGCCGCCTTACGACGCAAAAAGATAGTCAAAGCGCCATTTCTATGCTAAAATGAGCACTGCAGTCAAGGAGTATTCGGGAGGCATCATGGACAGAACAGGTCGTCTGCTGGAGCGGGTGGGGCTTGGCCCTCAGGAGGCCATCCTGATCCACAAGCCGGCTAACGCTTTTTATCTCAGTGGCTACAAGGGCGAGGGCATCCTGGTGATCGCAGGCGATTTGCGCGCCATTGTGACGGACTTCCGCTATGTGGAGCAGGCCCAGCGCGAGGCGCCGGGCTGGCAGGTGCACAGCATCAGCCCGCAGGTCAATCACATCCGCCTGGCGGCCAATCTGCTGACGCCGCTTGGCATCCGCGCGCTGTACTATGAGGATGACTTTGTCACCGTCAAGGCCTTCGCCGCCATGCAGGCCGCCTTTGAGGGGCTTGACTTCCTCTCGCTGGCGCTGGCGCCTGAGCAGCTGCGCATGATCAAGGACGCGCAGGAGCTGCAGCACATGAAGCGTGCCTGCGCCATCTCCTGCCAGGCCTTTGACTGGATACTGGGCGAGATTGCCCCGGGCCTGAGCGAGAAAGAGATACAACTCAAGCTCGACTACCGCATGCTGGCGCTGGGCGCTGACAGCCTGGCCTTCTCAAGCATCGTGGCAGGCGGCCCCAATGGCTCGCTGCCCCACGCCGTGCCCAGCGACAGAAAGCTGGAAAAGGGCGACCTGCTAACGCTGGACTTTGGCGCCAGGTATCAGGGCTACTGCTCAGACATGACCCGCACGGTGGCCATCGGCCAGCCTTCAGATCAGCTGCGCCATATCTATGACACGGTGCTGGAGGCGCAGACCACCTGCCAGGACGCGCTGGCGCCGGGCGAGGATTGCCGGGCCATCGACCAGATGGCGCGCGACATCATCGCCCGTGAGGGCTATGGCCAGTACTTTGGCCACGGCCTGGGCCACGCGGTGGGCATCGACATCCATGAGGAGCCCAGGCTCTCGCAGACATCGACTGCCCAACTGCAGGCCGGCATGGTGATGACTGTGGAGCCAGGCATCTATCTGCCGGGCATCGGCGGCGTGCGCATCGAGAACAGCTGCGTGGTGACCGATACCGGCGCCAACAGCCTGATCACAGCGCCCAGGGAGCTCATCATAATCTAAGCAAGGGCCGGCCTTTGCGGATATTTTACGGAGGATTCTATGATTACAGCAGGCGATTTCAGAAACGGCATCACCATCGAGTGGGAAGGCGGCGTGTGGACCATCGTTGAGTTCCAGCACGTCAAGCCGGGCAAGGGCGCGGCCTTTGTGCGCACCAAGATCAAGAATGTCATGACGGGTGCGGTCATCGAGCGCAGCTTCAACCCCACCGACAAGATGCCCCGCGCCATCATCGAGTCCAAGGAGATGGAGTACCTCTATTCCGATGGCGAGCTGTACTACTTCATGGACCCGGAGAGCTTTGAGCAGATCCCCCTCAACCATGACAAGGTGGCCGAAGCCATCAAGTTTGTCAAGGAGAACACCAAGGTCACCATCCGCTACTTCAACGGCGAGGCCTTTTCGGTGGAGGCGCCCAACTTTGTGGAGCTGGAGATCTCCCACACCGAGCCCGGCTTCAAGGGCAACACCGCCTCCAACACCTACAAGCCTGCCACGCTGGAAACCGGCTACGAAATCATGGTGCCGCTGTTCATCAACATCGGCGATGTGATCAAGGTCGATACGCGCACGGGCGAATACCTCTCCCGCGCCTGACAGCACATAAAGGAGAAACAAAATGGACAAGCTGACTGACAAGGTTGCCTATCTGCTGGGTCTGGCTGAGGGCATGCAGCTCAACCCGGAGACCCCCGAGCACAAGCTGCTGCTGAAGATTCTGGATGTTCTCAAAGACTTCTCCTACGAGCTGGAGGAGCTGCGCGACCGCCAGGACGACCTGAGCGAGTACGTGGACAACATCGACGAAGACTTAAGCGAGGTCGAAGAGCTGCTCTTTGACGAAGAGGAAGAGGGCGAGGATGATGAGGGTGGCTGCGCCGGATGCGCGCATCACCATCATGACGAGGCGCTGGAGGGCGAGATGGAGTACGAGTGCCCCCATTGCGGCTACCAGACCAAGTTTGACCTGGCCGATTTTGACTTCGAAGAGGATTACCTCTGCCCGCAGTGCAACAAGTCCTTCTTCCCCGAGGGAGAAGACGAAGATGAGGACGAGCAGGCCGAGGACGACGAGGCCTGAACATCTCGTCACCCACAGCAGCCAGGCTGCCTGAGTCTTCTTGGGCGGCCTGGCTCTTTCATCGGAGGATAAGGCCGTGAGCGGCACACACAGGGAGGAAGGGCAGGCCCTTCCCCGCAAGCCTGGCATGAGCCCCGCCAAGGTGCTGGCGCTGGGCTTCTTTCTGATCATCTGGGCGGGCACGCTGCTGCTGATGCTGCCCATCGCCAGCCGCTCGGGCCAGGGCCTGGGCCTGCTGGAGGCGCTGTTCACAGCTACCTCTGCCACCTGTGTTACCGGGCTGACGGTGGTGGACACCTACAGTGCCTATACCACCTTTGGCCAGGTCGTCATCATCAGCCTGATACAGGTGGGTGGCCTGGGCTTCATGCTCTTTGCCACCATGACCCTGGTGGCGCTGGGCCGGCGCATCAGCCTGCGCAACCGCATGCTGCTGCGGGAGACCATGTCGATGCCGGGGCTTTCCGGCGGCGTGCGCACCACCATTCGTTTCATGCTGATCGTCTTTTCCATCGAGTTGACGGGCGCCCTGCTTCTGTCGCTGCGCTTTGTGCCGATGTATGGCCTGGGCAAGGGGCTGTACTTTGCCGTCTTTCACTCGGTCAGCGCCTTTTGCAATGCCGGCTTTGACCTGTTTGGCGCGGCCGGCAGCCTGCAGATATTCCGCGCCGACCCCCTGGTGCTGCTGACGATCAGCTCGCTGATCACCTTGGGCGGCATCGGTTTTATGGTCATTGCCGATGTGCTGGCCCACGGCCGCAGGCCCCGACAGCTGCAGCTGCACACCAAAATTGTGCTCGTCACCAACACCGCGCTGCTGCTCTTTGGCCTGGCGATGATTGCAGGCATGGAGTGGAACAACACCGCTACCCTGGCGCGAGAGGGCGCGGGCGCCGGAGAGAAACTGCTCAACGCCTGGTTCCAGTCGGTCACCACCAGGACGGCGGGCTACTATTCCTTCAATCAGGGCGCGATGACCCAGACCAGCAAGCTGGTCAGCACCGTGCTGATGTTCATCGGCGCCTCGCCCGCCTCCACAGGCGGCGGCGTCAAGACCAGCAGCTTCTTTGTGGTCATCATGGTGCTGATCGCCATGATCTATGGGCGAGAAGATATCAACGCCTTCCGCAAGCGCCTGCCGGCCGCCATCGGCCGCACGGCACAGACCATCCTCTTTCTCTACCTCACGCTGCTGATACTGGGCGCCTTCATCCTCACCATGGTGGAGCAGGGCAAGGGCTTTTCCTTCCTGGACATGCTCTTTGAGGAGGCCAGCGCCCTGGGCACCGTGGGTCTCTCCGCGGTGGGCACGGCCAATCTCCACCCCGCCAGCAAGCTGCTGCTGATCATGCTGATGTATGTGGGCCGTGTGGGCCCGCTGACCATGATGCTGACGCTCAACCACCCGACCCCTGGCGGCGGCATGATACGCTACCCGGAAGAACAGATCATTGTGGGCTGAGCCCGCAAAAGGAGCAAGTATGGCAATCCGTACCAAACAATATGTTGTCTTTGGCATTGGCCGCTTTGGCTCGGCGCTGTGCCGGGCGCTGAGCGAGATGGGGCACGAGGTGCTGGCGGTGGACTCCAATGAGGAGCATATCCGTGCCATCAGCCCCTATGTGACCCAGGCGCTGCAATTGAACGCCGCCGATGAGGAGGCGATGCACAGCATCGGCGTGCGCAACTTTGACGCCTGCGTCGTCTCCATCGGCGACAACCTGCGCGACTCCATCATGGTGACCCTGCTGTGCAAGGAGATGGGCGCGCGCTACCTGCTGGCCAAGGCCACTGACGAGCTGCACGCCAAGATGCTCAAAAAGATGGGTGCCGACCGGGTGGTCTTCCCCGAGCGCGACATGGGCATCCGCGTGGCCAAGACCCTGGTCTCTCCCCGCGTGCTGGACCTGATCAACCTGACGGGCGACTACACCATGGCCGACATCACCGCGCCGTCTGAGTGGATAGGCCGGACCATCCAGGAGATCGACATCCGCAAGCGCTATCAGGTCAACCTGCTGGTGATCCACCGGGGCAATGAGATCATGATGACCCTGACGGGCGACACGCGCATCCAGCAGGGCGACGACCTGCTGGTGCTGGGCCACCGGGGCGATGTGGAGCGGCTGGAGAAGCTGTCGTGACCACCATCATCTTCGACACCGAAGCCACCGATCTGACACCGGGCCAGATCTGCCAGCTGTCCATGCTGGTGGTGACTGACGGCCAGATCAGCGGGCAAAATCTCTACTTCAGCGTCGATCAGATGAGCGAGGGCGCCTTTGAGGTGCATGGCCTGAGCATGGAGATGCTAAGCGAGCTGTCCGGCGGCCAGTACTTTGAGGACAGGGCGGAGGAGCTGCTCAAGCTCTTTAACAGCGCCGATCTGGTGGTGGGCCACAATGTGGCTGCCGATGAGCGCTATCTGCGCGTCGAGATGGAGCGCTGCGGCCTGAAGCTCAAGAAGCTCAATACCTTTTGCACCATGAACTACATGACCGGCATCATGAACATGAGCCGCAAGGTGGTCACCGGGCGCCCCAAGCCCCCCAAGCTGGAGGAGCTCTACGCCCACTACGGCATCAGCGATGAGCAGATCAGGGAAGCCTGCGCCACATGGTTTGGCGGCGGCAGTGACAAGCACGACGCCCGCTTTGACACCGCGGCCACCTACCTGAGCCTGTTGGCCGCGGTGCAAAAGGGTGACCTCAGGGGCATGACGGGCATCGGATAGGCCAAGCTGTTGCCATTTTATGCCAATATATAAAGGAATCATGTCGCTTTCGCTTGATTAATGGGTGAAAGTTGTTGTACAATACTCAATATGTATGGCCGTGCGCGCACGGCGCAGGAAGGATGTTGCAGCTGTGGCAAAGCGTATTCTGCTGGTGGATGACGAGCCTCTGATGATCAAGGGGCTCAAGTTCACCCTGGAGGGGGATGGCTACGAGACCGTCAGTGCCTATGACGGCGAGGAGGCCTTGAAGGTCTTCCATGAGCAGGACTTTGACCTGGTGCTGCTTGATGTGATGCTGCCCAAGATGGACGGCATCCAGGTATGCCAGCGCATCCGCGAGACCAGCAATGTCCCCATCATCATGCTCACCGCCAAGGGCGAGGACATGGACAAGATACTGGGCCTGGAGTATGGCGCGGACGATTATATGACCAAGCCCTTCAATATCCTGGAGGTCAAGGCGCGCATCAAGACCATCCTGCGCCGCGTCAGTACGCTGAGCGCCCATGAGGATCAGCGCCAGATCAAGGTGCGCGATCTGGAGGTCAATGTACAAAACCGCTCCGTCACCCTGCGGGGCAAGGACATCCGCCTGACGGCCAAGGAGTTTGATCTGCTGCAGCTGTTCATTAACCATCGCGGCAAGGTGTTCAGCCGCGAGGAGATGCTGGACGCTGTCTGGAAGAATGACTACACAGGCGATGCCCGCACCGTGGATGTGCATATCCGCCGCCTGCGCGAGAAGATAGAGCAAAACCCGACACAGCCTGAGTTTATTTTCACCAAATGGGGAGTGGGGTACTATTTCACCGACCGGGATGACTGATGTCTTCTCCTCCGTGCGCTGGAAGGTACTGCTGGCCTTCCTGCTGATCATCGGCCTCTCCTTCCTGGTGATGGCGGGCACGCTGACCAACATGCAGGGCAGCTACCTCTTTGAACAGCGCATACGCGCCGACCGGGCCGGCCTGGAAAAATGGGCGGTGCAGGCGGCGCCTTTTTTGTATGCCAGCGATATGCAGGCCCTGACCCAGACGCTGGATCAGGCGGCGGGTGAACTGGCGGGCCGGGTCTTGATACTCGACGCCGATGGCAAGGTGCAGGCGGACAGCTTTCACGAGGCCAACGGCAGCCGGCTGCACTACCCGGAGGTGGTCTCCATCCTGCTGTCTGGCCAGACGGCGGACTATGGTGTGCACTCGCTGGAGACGGGGGAAAAGGCGCCCGCCGACCGCATGCTGCTGACGGCCGGCAGCGATGAGTGGGTCAGCTACTGCACAGCCGGGCTGGTGCACTCCTCCAAGGTGATCGGCGTCATCCTGCTGGTCGCCATCCTCTCAGGCATGATATTCTCCTCCGTCATCACAAGGCCTATTGTGAACCTGACGGGGGTCATTCGCCAGATGTCCAAGGGTGACTTTGCCGCCCGCGTGCCGGAGAAGGGCTCGGGCGAGCTCAAGCACCTGGCCAGCGCCTTCAACTCCATGAGTGAGAAATTGGAGACGCTGGACAAGTCGCGCAATGAGTTTGTCTCAAACGCCAGCCATGAGCTCAAGACCCCGCTTGCCACCATGAAGATCATGATCGAGAGTCTGATCTATCAGCCCGACATGCAGCCGGAACTGCGCACTGAGTTCTTGAGCGACGTCAACGCCGAAATCAACCGCCTGAGCGCCATCGTCTCAGACCTGCTGACCCTGGTGCAGGCCGACGCGCATAACATGCGCCTGCAGCGGGAAAAGATCAGCCTGGCCGCCATCGTCAAGGAGACGGTGCATCGCCTGCTGCCC
>CAKTTM010000022.1 GCA_934615145.1 uncultured Clostridia bacterium
CCGATGAGCAGCTGGCGGCCCGCGCCCGGGACCTGCCCGCCTTTGCCCAGCGGCTGGCCGAGCACGGCGTGGACCGTCCCTTCCAGGAGGCCATCGCGCGGCAGGTCGCCCTGATCGAGGGCGGCGGCCAGACCCCGCCGGCGGACATCCACCCGGTGGCCCCCGCGGCGGCGATCGCCCCGCCACCCGTCACGCCGCCTTCCGCGCCCGTCGCGCCCGCCCCGGCGGCTGCCGCACCGGTGGCGCCGTCCGCGCCCACAGAGGACCAGCCCCGTCCCGTGCCGCCTGTCGTCCTGCCGCAGGATGACAGCGAAGGCCCCGGCTGGGGACGCTCCGGCGCCACCCCGCTGCCGCCGGCCGCCAAGCCCCGGCGCCGGGTCCGCGTCTGGCCCCTCCTGCTGCTGATCATCCTGGGCGTGCTGGGCTACATCTACGGCCCCGGCCTCTACCGCCAGGCCCAGCCCTGGCTCAAGGAGCGCTTCCCCAACGCCGTCTTCCTGGCGGCGGAGCCGCTGGCCACCCCCACCCTGGAGCCTGTCCAGGTGGTGGAGCACACCCCGGAGCCGACCGCGGCGCCCACCGCGCGCCCCAACCCCTATGACGCCAGCGCGGAGATCGACCGCAACCTGCTGGCGCTCAGCCAGAACGCCGCCCCCGCCAAGCTGATCGACCGCGCGCCCGAGATGAAGAAGAAAGCCGCCGTCACCCTGGACGGCCTGCTGGACAAGGACACCATGCTCCGGCTGCTGGAGATCGCCGGCCAGCACGAGATCCCGGTCAGCTTCTTCCCCTCGGGCTCCCAGGCCGCGGAGGCGCCGGACGTGGTGACCGCCATCGTATCGGCGGGCTACCCGGTGGGCAACTATACGCTGCGCGGTGAGCCACACCTGGAAAAGCTGGACGGCGAGGCGCTGGTGCGCGACTTCACCTCCGCGCAGAAGATACTGCAGCAGGTGACGGGCACTGCCCCCAGCCAGCTCAAGGGCAACGCGCTGGAGTACACCGACCAGGTGCTGCTGGCCGTCGGCGCCGCGGGCATCCCGGAGGCCGTCAAGGCCACCGCCTACCTGACCTACCACAGCTTCAAGAGCTATGAGGAGGCCCTGGCCTGGGTCAACAGGTTGCCGGCCGGCGCCATCATCACCATCAAGCTGTCCGGCGCCATGGACGAGAGCAAGTATGAGCCCAAGGAAGTGGTCGAGCAGCCCGCCATCGACAAGGAGTCGAACCTGGAGGTCGCCCCCGAGCAAGTGCCCCAGGGCACGCCCAACGAGCGGCTGATCCAGCTTTTCGACTGGCTGCTGAAGGCCATTGACGCCTCCAACTTCGCGCCGGAGACGGTGGCGTTCAGGGAAAGCAATGCCGGCAAGCTGGCCACCCTGGTCAAGGAGCTGCGCACCACGCAGCCCGCCGTCGGCTATGCCTTCTACGGCAGCCTGGAGCGCGCGGCCGAGGTCGACGGCGTGCTCCAAACCCTGCAGAGCATCGGCGGCAAGGGCACCTTCTTCGTCGACCAGAAGAACCTGGCGGCCTCCGCCGAGGCCATCCAGCGTATCCACCAGGCCGGCCACCGGGTGGAGATCCTGCACACCGCTGTCCGCAACGAGGATTACTTCGGCGCCGCTGGCTCTGTCTTCAACACCCGCAAGGCGCTGAGCCAGCTGCTGGGCGAAGAGCCGCGCCTGGTGCTGCAATCGGGTGGCACGGTGGGCGACAGCCTGCTGGAGGCGGCCTCGGCCACCGGCGTGCTGCCGGTCTCCCAGGACCTGAGCTTCGCCCGGGAGGAGGCCAAGGCGGCCACCACCCCGGAGGAGGTCATCACCGCGGTCTACAAGACCAACCTGGAGGGCTTCCAGCGCGGCAAGGTGCTGGGCTTCCGCCTGGGTTTCTTTGACCAGGAGGACCTGCTGCCCAGGCTGCTGACGGCTCTGCAGGGCAGCCGCAATGTCTACCAGGTCACGGACATCTACGAGATGGCCACCAACCAGGCCTACCTCTATACCTATCCGCTGACCCAGGCGCAGATACTGCCCGAGGTCTATGACGCCATCCACCCCGGGCAGCTGGCCGGCGGTGAGCAAAGCCTGATCGACATCCTGCGGACCCGCTACATCGGCAACCCGGGCATCTCCACCAGCAAGCAGCTGCCCGGCTTCAACGCCGCTGACCGCGGCCGCATCGACAAGATCGGCAAGGTGAAGGGCGCCACCAACGTGGTCTTCCTGAGCTTTGACGACTGGGGCACCGACGTAGGCGTCACCAAGCTACTCAATGTGCTGAAGAAGCATAATGTCAAGGCCACCTTCTTCGTGCGCACGCAGTTCGTGCCCTACAATCCCAATCTGCTGCGCGCCATCGCCCTGGACGGCCACGACATCGCCAGCCACACCAACAGCCACTACCCGCTGAGCAACGACGCCAACAGGACTTGGGAGTTCACCGAGCTGACGGAGCAGCAGGTCAGTGAGCTGCGCGCCGATATTCTCACCTCCTGGGAGGTGCTGCAGTCGGTGGTGGGCGATATCCGCCTGGACAATGGCCTGCCGGCGCTGAGCCGCAACTTCCGCCCGCCCACGATGGCGGTCGGCCGCAAGGGCTTCGAGACGGTGTTTGACCTGGGCTTTGACTACGTGGTCAACGGCGAGTACACCTCCAAGGACTACGACGCCAAGAGCGTGGACGCGCTGCTCGCCGCCATGGAGCGGGGCATCCGCTCGGGCTCGGTGGTGGTCATGCACTTCTCCGACAATGTCATCTACACCGCCGACGCGCTGGACAAGTACTTCACCCTCATCGAGACCGGCCAGCGCAAGGCCTACAGCTTCGCCCGGCTCTCCGACTATCTGAAGCCCCTGCACTATGTGGCCAAGCTGCCCGACGCCCCCGCCTCGACCGTGGTCCCCGCCGCCAAGCCCGCACCCTGAACCGACCTTGACGCGTCCTGACGCAAGGGAAAGAGGTCCATCATGAAGAGATCCGGATCGCTGCTCGACACTGTGGAGAAGCCGGCAGCCGAAACCCAATATGGCGATGACCTGAAGCCTGTCATCACCCAGGCCAAGCCAGCGCTGACCGAGGTCCCGGAGGGGCCGGCGGTCCGCGCCTGGGTGGAGAAGCAGGGAGGCCTGCCCCCGGAGCCCGAGCCGGTCAAGAAGTCGATCTTCAGCCGCAAGCCCACCGAGGATGTGGTGCCAAAGACCCAGCAGGATCGCAGGCTGCTGCCTCATGTGCCCGCGCGCAGCGGCATCCGCAGCGGCGCCGACCGCCGGGGCAAGGCGGAGGTCGACCAGGGCACGGGCAAGCGGGTCATCACGCCCTCCCTGCCGGAGCACCGCGGCGTGCGCTACGAGGTGGAGGATCTGCCTGTCAAGGTGACCTGCTACCCAAGGAACGGTCTGCGCCAGAGCTTCACCGCCCAGGCGCGCAATATCTCCACCTCGGGCATGCAGATCACGCTGGCGAGCGAGGCCCAGCTGCGCCTGATGCGCGACAGCGACCGGCTGAGGGTCTCCTTCCGCCTCAAGCCCGGCATGATGCCGGAGGGCTATGAGATGCCCTACGACCTGGATGTCCGCGCGGTCTTTGCCGCGGGTCAGGACAAGGGCTACATGGTCGGCCTGGCCTTTGACAAGCCGCTGCCCAGCCACGCCTATACCCACCGCGGGCGCTGGATGTTCGCCTTTTCCATCATGGCCTTCGCGGTGCTGGTGTCGCTGATCATCCTGATGCGCGTCAACAGCGCCTCCTTGGGCACGGTGGGCCGGGTGGCCTATGTCTACAGCATCATCACCTCGGCCTACCTGCTGACGCGCTACCTTTTCGGCGCGCTCTACAAGCCCACCCCGGTCAACCCGGACTTCACGCCCGGCGTCTCCATCGTGATCCCCTGCTATGACGAGGAGGAGTGGATCCGGAAGACCATCATCAGCTGCCTGGACCAGGCCTACCCGCGCGAGCAGCTGGAGGTCATCATCGTGGATGACCACTCCCGCGACAACTCGCCCGCCATGATCCAGAAGCTGCTGGAGGAGCTCTACGCCATCGACGACCTCTATGACACCAAGTCCCGCGTGCGCTACGTGCGCCAGAGCGAGAACCTGGGCAAGCGGGAGGCCATGTCAAGGGGCAGCAGTCTGGCAAAGCACGACCTGATCGTCTTCGTGGATTCCGACAGCTTCCTGGATCCCTACGCCATCCGCCACCTGGTGCAGCCCTTCCAGGATCCCAAGGTGGGCGGCGTCAGCGGCCGGACCGACGTGGCCAACAGCTACACCAACATGCTGACCAAGATGCAGGCGGTCAAGTACTACTTCTCCTTCCGGGTGCTGAAGGCGGCCGAGGGCTACTTTGACGCCGTCACCTGCCTGTCGGGGCCGCTGAGCTGCTACCGGCGGGACGCCCTGGAGAAGAACATGGACGCCTGGCTCAATCAGCGCTTCTTCGGGATGAAGGCCACCTTCGGCGATGACCGCTCGATGACCAACTTCGTGCTGCGCGACTACCGCACCGACTACCAGGACACGGCCATCTGCGCCACCATCGTGCCCAAGACCCACCGGATGTTCCTGCGCCAGCAGATGCGCTGGAAGCGCTCCTGGCTGCGGGAAAGCTCGATCGCGGCCGGCTTCATGTGGCGCAAGGAGCCGCTGATGGCGCTGAGCTTTTACATCGGCTTCCTGCTGCCCATCGTGTCGCCCTTCATCGTGCTGCTGAACCTGGTCTTCCTGCCGCTGTTCATGGGGGTGGTGCCGATCACCTTCATCATCGGCTTCTTCTCGATGTCCATCATGATGTGCTTCGCCCAGCTATTGATGCGCCGCAGCTCCATCTGGCTCTACGGCCTGGTGTACAACCTCTACCACATTTTGGTGCTGGTCTGGCAGATGCCCATCGCCTGGTTCACCTTCTGGAAGTCCACCTGGGGCACCCGAATGACCACCAGCGACCTGAAGGCCCGCGGCATGCTGGCGCCCGAGGCTGAGCCCGCGCGGCGCGGCAGCAGGGAGGGTTACGAGCATGGATAACAGCCAGTTTGGCCGCCAGCGCGACGCCATCAAGCGCAGGCGCGTGGGCATCCAGGTGGTCTTCATCCTGGTCGCCCTGGTCGCTTTGGTCTACACCACCGTTCGGCTGCCCAGCGGCGCTGATCCCAAGGTCACTGCCACGCCCAGCCCCCGGCCCACCAGGGACAGGCTGGAGCTGGAGGCGACGCCGGCGCTGCAGCAGGGCACGGCCAGCACGCCCGCGCCCCAGTTGTCTGGTGCCGCGCCGCTGCTCGCCGCCCCCGGCAGCCAGTATGAGCAGGGCTTCGTGGCCCTGTCCTATGTCGGCGTCGGCACGGAGGAGGGCGAGACCGTCATCAGCGATGTCCGGCTGAAGAAGCACCTGGACGCGCTGCACGCGCGGGGCTTCGTCACCATCAGCCAGCAGGACATCTATGATTTCTACTACAGCGGCAAGCCGCTGCCCGGCCGCGCGCTCTTCCTCTTCTTTGAGGACGGCCGCTACCCCAGCGCCAGGCTGGCCAACCCGCTGCTGAAAGCCCTGGGTTACCACGCCACGATGCTCAGCTACGCCGACAACCTGGAGCACGGCGACCCCATCTTCCTGAACTATCAGGAGCTGCAGCGCCTCAGGGACAGCGGCGTCTGGGAGATCGGCACCAACGGCTACCGCTTGAGCTACATCAATGTCTTTGACCGGCACAAGAACTTCCTGGGGGAGCTGACGCCCTTTGAGTACCGCTACATCGCCCCCTACCTACGGCGTGAGTACAACCACTACCTGATGGACTTCGTCCGCGACAAGTATGATGTCCCGGTGGAGAGCCACGCCCAGATGCAGGAGCGCGTGGAGGCGGACTACCAGATGATGGACAGCGCCTACACCAGGCTGCTGGGCGGCCTGCCGCAGATGTACGTGCTGATGCACGCCAACACCGGCCAGTTCGCCACCAACAGCACCGTCAGCGTGGAAAACGAGAAGTGGATCCGGCAGTACTTCCAGATGAACTTCAACCGCGAGATGCTGTCGCTCAACCGGGCGGAGGACAACATCTTCGACCTGACCCGCATGCAGCCCCAGTCCTACTGGTCGGTCAACCACCTGCTGATGCGCATCTACTACGACATCGACGAGCTGGGCGCCTTTGAGCCGGGCAACGCCGAGCGCGCCAGCCACTGGGACACCCTCTACGGCGCGGCTGAGTGGGACGGCAACACCCTCCGCCTGACCTCGCTGCCGGCAGGAGAGGGCCGCGTCCGCCTGAAGGACAGTGCGGGGCTTCGCGACTTCACGCTGGAGACCACGCTGGACGGCAACAAGCTGGGCCGGCAGTCCATCGAGATCCTGGCGGACCCGGACGCCAAGTCCTACACCGCGGTGGAACTGGAAAAGAACACGCTGCGGGTGCTCACCGGCAGCGCCAGTGACCTGCCGCGCCTGCCCGGCCAGCCCCGGCCGGAAGTGACGCCCTCGCCCGCGCCGCAGCCCAGCGCCACGCCCGCCCCGCTGTTTGAGCTGGATCTCGACAAGTTTGACGGCGTGGTCTACCAGACCTGGGAGCAGAACCGCCAGGAGGCCATGGCGGTGGAGATCGACCGCAAGCTGCTGCAGACCTACCTGCCGGAGGAGAGCAAGCGCATCGCGGCCGACCTGATCCGCGACAAGGCCGACCTGAGCCACGCCAATCACCAGCCCTACATCCCGGAGATCAGCCTCATTGACGACGGCAGCCGGCACATCCGCGTCGAGGTCAAGGGCGGCAGCCTCTCGCTGTGGGTGGATGGCAAATCCGTCCTCACCGGCCTCAGTATCCCCACCCTGCAGGGCGGTGGCATCGCGCTGCGCTCCGCCTGGCTGGAGTACGGCTACAGCCAGCGCAACCTGGCCGACGATGTCTACGACGCCGACTTCACCAACCTGCTGATCACAGACGCCGCCGGTCGGGTCGTGGTCGACTACCGCGGCGCGCCGGAGGCCCCCAAGGCCACCCCGCTGCCGGCGGGCTACTCCGGCGTCAGCCAGCATGGCAGCGGCGACCGGATGGACGCGGTGCTGCAGCCGCCCCAGGAGGGCAGCGCGCCCCAGCCCACCGCGACACCCCAGCCTAAGCCCGGCCTCCTGGAGAGCATCGGCGACTGGTTCCGCAACCTCTTCCGATTTTAGAAAGCGCGGGTAGAGCGATGAAAATGCCCCTGATCCTGCTGCTGTGCGCGGCCCTGCTCTCCGCCTCCCTCCCCGCCCGGGCTGAGCCCACCGCGATCCCACAGGCCGCGCCGCGCGCGGCCTGGATCACGTACTGGGACGCGGCAGGCGGCCTCAAGGAGGCGGTGCTCCATGAGCAGCGCTTTGACAGCCTGATCTACTTCGCCGCCTACTTTGACCAGGAGGACGGCCTCTACTACCCCGGGGAGCTGGCTGAGCTCCACAGTGCGCTCCAGACGATGCTCAGGAAGAAGGACATGCTCAGCTACCTCTCCTTCGTCAATGACGCCACCATCGGGGAAGAGGAATACGAGCTCAAGAGCCAGCCGCTGCTCAGGCGCCTGCTGCAACAGGACGCGGAGCGCGCGGCCAAACTATCCGACGACATCATCGCGCTGACGCTCAAGCACGGCTACCAGGGCATTGAGATCGACTTTGAGGGCATCCTGAGCGACCTGCCCCTTTGGGAGAGCTTCTTTGCCTTCCTGAAGGACCTCTATCCCAAGGCGCAGGCCAAAGGCTTGCCGCTGCGCGTGCTGCTGGAGCCTCGGACCCCCTTTGACCAGCTGAGCTTCCCTGAGGGGCCGGAGTACGTGCTGATGTGCTACAACCTCTTTGGCACCCACAGCGGCCCGGGGCCCAAGGCCGACCGCGCCTTCCTGGAGCAGATGGTGGCCAGGATGAGTAATATCCCCGCCAAGGACAGGGGCTTCGCCCTGGCGCTGGGCGGCTTTGACTGGTCCGGCGGCAAGGTGACGCAGCTGACCATGCACGCAGCCCAGCAACTGCTGAGGGAAAAGGGCGCGGCGCTGCGCCGGGTGGAGGAGGCCGCCACCTTCACCTACACCGACGCGGAGGGCGGCCGCCATGAGGTCTGGTACGCCGATGAGGTCACGCTGGCCTACTGGACCGGCGTGCTCAACGGCCTGGGGGAAGACAGGATCGATTTTTGGAAACTGGGGGAAAACCTGAATGAGACACTGTGAAGACGGCAGCTGCCACGCGGACCTCTACCAAGCCCTCCTGGCGAGGGAAGCCAGCCTCTCGGTGATCGGCCTGGGCTATGTGGGCCTGCCACTGGCGCTGCACTTCGCCCGCCATCTGAACGTGGTGGGCTTTGACATCAACGAGCATAAGATCGCCCTGTATAAGTCCGGCAAGGATCCGACGCTGGAGGCGGGTGACGAGGCGGTGCGGGAGAGCACCGTGCGCTTCACCAGCGATGAGCAGGAGCTCAGCCAGGCGCGCTTCCACATCGTGGCGGTGCCCACCCCCATCAACCAGGACAAGACGCCCAACCTGACCCCGGTCATCGAGGCTAGCAAGCTGCTGGGGCGCAACCTGAAGCAAGGCACCATCGTGGTCTATGAGTCCACCGTCTACCCCGGCGTCACCGAGCAGGTCTGCGTGCCGATCCTCGAAAAGGAAAGCGGCCTCAGCTGCGGCAGCGACTTCAAGGTGGGCTACTCACCCGAGCGCATCAACCCCGGCGACAAGGTGCACACGCTGGAGACCATCGTCAAGGTGGTGTCCGGCATGGATGAGCAGACCCGGGACATCATCTCCGACCTTTATAGGCTGGTGGTCAAGGCCGGGACCTACCCGGTCAGCTCCATCATGATCGCGGAGGCCATCAAGGTGCTGGAGAACAGCCAGCGGGATGTCAACATCGCCTTCATCAACGAGGTCTCGCTGATCCTCGACCGCATGGGCGTGGACACCGGCGAGGTGGTGGACGGCATGAACACCAAGTGGAACGCCCTGGGCTTCCGGCCCGGCCTGGTCGGCGGCCACTGCATCGGCGTGGACCCCTACTACTTCCTCTATGAGGCGGAGAAGCTGGGCGTCCACAGCCAGATCATCGCGGCGGCCCGGCGCATCAACGATGGCATGGGCCACTTTGTGGCCGACGCCTGCATCAAGCAGATGATACTGGCCGGCAAGACCATCAAGGGCTCCCGCGTGGCGATTCTGGGCCTCACCTTCAAGGAGAACACGCCCGATGTCCGCAACTCCCGGGTGGTGGATATCATCCGGCGCCTGCAGGAGCACGCCATCCAGTGCGTGGTGACCGACGCCTGGGCCGACCGCGAGGAGGCCCACGATGCCAGCGGCCTCTATCTCTATGACCTGGACGAGCTGCACGATGTGGACGCCATCATCATCGCGGTCGGTCACCGGGAGTACAAGGCCATGGCCATCGCGGACTTTGAGCCCTTCTACCGCCAGGACGGCCTGCAGAAGGTCATCACCGATGTGAAGGGCGTCTTCAAGCGCGCTGATTTCGAGGCCGCGGGCTACAGCTACTGGACGCTGTGAGCGGAGGATATCCCCAAAAACGCCGTGCCCGCCTGAAGAGGCGGGCACGGGCGTTTGTCCGTTCGCTTACAGCGGCAATACCGCCCTGAAGCCGCGCGCGGCGTAGTAGCTCTCCGCGCCGTTGTGGTAGACGAAGACGGTGTCGTAGCGCCGGTCGCAGAAGAGGGCGCCGCCCAGCTTGCGGATAGCGTCCGGGGTCGCCACCCAGCTGGAGGTCTTCAGATCAAAGGGGAAGAGCCGCTGGATCGCGCGGTACTGGGCCTCGCTCATGAGTTCCACGCCCCACTCCGCCGCCAGGCCGCCCGCGCTGTGGGCGGGCTTGTTTTCCTTGCGGCTGGCCAGGGCCTGGGCGTCAAAGCAGAGGCTCCGCCTGCCGATGGGGGTCTCGGGCGCGCAGTCCGCGTAGCAGGGCTGACCATCCAGCAGCACCACATCCGGCTCCCCGCCTGTCTTTTCCATCTGATGCAGGGCGCTCAGCTTGCCCTCATCCGCGGTCAGCACCTTTTCCACCGTCTGCCAATCAAGGCCCGGATGGCGATCCGGATGGGCCTCGAAGCGCTCTTTCAGCGTCTCCAGCAGCGCCTGCTTTTCCTGCTCGCTTAGGGAGTTACTCACTTGTTGTGCTATATCCTCTCCTGCCGCTCCCTTCACTCAAAGACATTGACCCGGATCACGCTCTCGATCGCCAGGATCGTGGGCACCAGGTCGGGGGGCAGCTCGCCGCTGATCTCGATGATGGTGTAGGCGGCGTAGCCCTTGGAGCGGTTGAGCATATGCTCGATGTTGATGCCCATCTCGGAGATCGCGGAGGCCAGGCCCGCCAGCACCTTGGGCACGTTCCAGTGCAGCACGCAGAGGCGCACGTCGCCCATGCGCGGCATGCTGGCCTCGGGGAAGTTGACGGAGTTGGAGATGTTGCCGGTCTCCAGGTACTGGGTCAGCTCCTTGGCGGCCATGAGGGCGGAGTTGTCCTCCGCCTCCTCGGTGGAGGCGCCCAGGTGGGGGATGGCGATGACGCCCTCCACGCCCAGCAGGTCCTCCGTCGGGAAGTCGGTCACGTAGCGGGCCACCTTGCCGGACTGGAGCGCCGCCTTGATGTCCTCATTATTGACCAGGGCACCAACTCGCCCGAGCCATCCGGGTTGGTGTTGACTACGCCATCCAACTCCACCGGATCGCCGATGGGCTTGCGGTTTAGCTGTTCGTTGCCATAATCATGCTGGATCAATCGCAGCTTGATGGGCACGCCCGCCATACCGTTCCAGACTTTGTGGGCGGTGAAGGTGCCCGGCTGGTAGATGTTGACCAGCTTGAGGTTGCCATCCTCATCCACCTCGCGCAGGTGCTGGTACTGTGCTGGCACC
Source organism: uncultured Clostridia bacterium (assembly GCA_934615145.1). Classification (GTDB taxonomy): domain Bacteria; phylum Bacillota; class Clostridia; order Christensenellales; family Aristaeellaceae; genus UBA1038. Next base: position 10,890 of record CAKTTM010000022.1, read on the forward strand.
ACCTCGTTGGCGGTGTAGTGGTAGGTGTGCACGGTGACGCGGTTGGGGTCCTCCGGGTTTAGGTTGGGCTGCTCAACCAAGGCGGGCAGGCCTTTCCAGGTGTAGACCCAGGGGCTTAGCTCGCCTGAGCCATCTGCTTTGATGGGGTGGTCTGGGTCAATATCATCCGCGATGCCGTTTAAGGTGGTGTAGGGGCCATAGTCTTCCCCGTCCTGTTGCAGTTGCACATGGATTTCTGGCCATGCTTCCGGCGGGGTCACGCCCTCGGCTGCGCGGAACTCCTTGCTGACGCTAAACTCCGTCAGGCTGCTGATGTTCTCAAAGGTAACATGCTTCAGGAGGAGTTCGCCTAATATCATGGCCAGGATGGCCCAGACACCCAGGGTGATCGTAGGGCTGTCCTGCATCAGGGTAGGTCGAGGTGGCTCTGGGATACCAAGCATGGAGAGCGTGCCATACGGCAGATAATGCCCGATATCAAGGACAACTTCTTTCAAATCGTGGATAACGCCTGGGGTATTTCCGGTAATCTGCTCGCGCAGGTAGTAGCGCTGGGGCTCCAGGGTAAAGCCCACCATGAGCGGGTCGAAGACGGTGCGGCCCAATTCATCGTTGGTGGCGGTCATCACCACATGGCCAGAGCTGTCCACCAATTCAAAGGTAAACATGCCATCTGGCGCAGGTTGGCCATCCAGCAGCTTGAGCGTTTCCATCACAATGGGACTATTGGCCAGACGGTAGTTGCGGTAAAAGGTATAGTCAGCACCAGCCTGGCCGTTCTCCTCTGCGATCACCAAAACATTATCATCCTGACCAAGGTGAAAATCATCGATCTTAAAATAACCAAAGGGTGGCACGATTTCATGCATCCTGTAATTGCCAGGGGGCAGGTTGTTGATTCTGATAAAGCCATCCTTGCCCGTCACAAAACGTTTGACATACTGAGGATCATCCCTTTTTTGCTCATCAGTTTCCCACATCGGGATAGAGTACACTAAAGTTCGCAACTTTGCCCAATCGGAAAGGAATGGGCAAGCCACTGGGATTCCGATACAATGAATGGTGATCAAGACATTCATAAAGGAGAGGTCCAATGGCTCAAGAGAAAGATACCACGAACCTGGCGGGAATGCTATTACGGTTTATGGGGATGCAAGACCCGATGCTCAGCATGCTGGAGTGGCTTTGCGGGCAGATGATGGAAGCGGAAGTATCAAGCCAACTGGGAGCGGGGAAGCACGAACAAAACCCTGACAGGACAAGTCATCGTTGCGGGTTCAGGCCCAGACGGCTGGACACCCGGATGGGCACCATGTATCTCATGGTTCCCAAGGTGAGAAACGGTGGCTACATCCCCTTCTTCGTCACTGAGCGCAAGCGCAGCGAGGCGGCGCTGGTACAGGTGGTCCAGGAGGCCTTTGTGAACGGCGTATCCACAAGAAAGATGGAGAAACTGGCGAAGAGCCTGGGGATTGAAGGGATCTCCCGCAGCCAGGTCAGCGAGATGACCAAGGGACTCAATGAACAGGCTGAGGAGTTTCGTAACCGGCCGCTGACATCCAATGCCTACCCGGTGCTATGGGTGGATGCGCTGTACGAGAAAGTGCGGTATGGAGGCCGGGTGGTGAGTATGGCGATCCTGCTGGTCTGCGGTGTGAATGAAGAAGGCAAGGGCTGCGACCTGCCGGACATTTCCATCGACGTGGACTTCATCAACGTGGCGGATACACAGGAGTACGCGGACTACAAACCCCTGACTGACATC
>CAKTTM010000023.1 GCA_934615145.1 uncultured Clostridia bacterium
GGCCCCAGCTGCGCGCGCTGCTGGTGGGCGTGGATCAGTTCAGCACCCAGCCCGACACCGCGCCAGCGGCGGAGAACAACTTGCGGCGCCTGAGCGCGGCGCTTGACCAGGACAGCAGGGGCTACCGTCTCATCCGCCGCAGCCTCAATGAAGCGCTGGACTATGCCGGCTTTGAGGCCCTGGTGCGCAGCAGCTTCGAAGGCGCGCAAGTGAAGGACATCTCGCTGCTATACATTGGCACCCACGGCTTCTACGAGCTTGGGCAGGATCCCATGGCCTTCTCCATGCTGTTGTCAGACGGCCAACAGGAGTATTTTCTGACCGCGGGGGAGCTGCATAGGATACTCTCCCCAGTGCCGGGCTTGAAAGTGCTCATCATCGATACCTGTTACGCCGGCGCGCTAATCGATCGCGGCCTCCCCGGCGATGGGCTGCGGTCTTTGTTTGCCGATGGCAATTTCAAGGTCATCACCGCCTCCGGCGGCAGCGAGCCCAGCTTCCTGTGGTCGACCGGCCGGGGGGATTACCGCGGCGGCAGCTACTTTGCCGACACCCTCTACGCCGGGATCTCCAGCGCCGGGCGCTTTGCCGCGGATACCAACCAGGATGGCCAGATCACGCTGAGCGAACTGCATGGCTTTTTGCAGCAGGGCTATGGCGTGGCAACGCCGCAGGTCTATCCCCGCCAGGATGATAGCCCCATCTTTTGTTACGATGTAGCTGTCTCGCCTTCACCCCCCCTGCTGGTCAGCAGCCTGGTGCTGGAGCAGACCGCCTTCAGCGCGGGGGAGGAGGAGCTGAGCTTTTCATTTACCCTTGGCCGCCCGGCCAGGCTCGCCTACCAGCTGATGTATCAACAGGCGCAGCAGTGGCAGTTTTCACGCGCCCAGGTGATTGCCGATGCCGAGTCGCCCGACGGCATGAGCAGCCCCGGACGCAAAGACAAGACGCTGCGCCTGAGCCTGAATGACCAGGCGGCCAGCGGCTATGTGCTGCTGTTTGTGACCACCGTGCTGGAGGACAGCGCCACGCCCTGGGCTCAGAGCCTGCTGACGGTGGAGCCTGCCCAGGGGGATCCGCGGCTGGCCATCAGCGCAGCTGAGGGCTTTGCGCCCTCCATTGGGCAGGAGCTGGCTTTACATGTGGCGCATGCCTTTCCGGTGCGCATGAGCCTGAGGATACTTGATATGCAGGGACTAACCGTGGCCAGCCTGGCGGAGGGCAGCCCTTCCCGGCCTGAGCATCTGCCGGATGGCGGCAGCCTGTTCTATTGGACTGGTCGCGGTCTGGATGGCAGCCTGCTGGCACCGGGGCAATACAAAGCACGGGTCAGCGCCGTGATAGGCGGTGTGCGCTACGAGGCAGACAGCCTGCCTTTTACACTGAATTAAGGCCTACCACTCAATGCCCTCACGGGCAGCCTCCCCCTCATCAAAGGGGTGTTTTTTTGCCTGAATCAGACTGACATAGTCGGCCTTGGCCTCCATACGAGGGGAGGCATAGCGGCCCGTGACCACCACATCGCCAAATTGCAGCCCCAGATCGATCAGGCGAATGGCGTCCTCCCACTGGGTCAGGTTCATCGCCAGGGTGACATTGAGTTCGTCCAGCACCAATAGGCGGGGCTTAAGCCACGCCACCTCGCTTTCCAGCGCCTTGATAGCATCCGCATAGGCCGCGCGCGCCAGGTGGATATCCTTGTCGCTCAGCTGCCAGGCAAAGCCCTCAAAGCGCAGGCCCTCAAAGATATGGCAGAGGGGAAAGCGCTGGAGGGCCTTGAGCTCGCCCGAGCTGCCGTCCTTCATGAACTGGGCGATCAGCACGCTGCCCTCATGCCCCAGCATCCTTAGCGCCATGCCCATGGACGCGGAGGTCTTGCCCTTTCCCTCGCCGGTGATCAGGTGCAGCTTGTGGCTCGTCTCCATAAACCCTCCTCTTGTGGATAAAGCTGTGGACAAGTTGCGCACAGCTTGTTATAATATGCCATCATGGCAAAGGAAAGAATCGCATGAAGTGTCAGTTTTGCAACTCTGAGGACAGCCGCGTGGTAGACTCCAGACCCACCGACGACGGCGCCAGCATCCGCAGGCGCAGGGAGTGCATCAGCTGCAGCCGGCGCTTTACTACCTATGAAAAGGTGGAAGTCATCCAGCTGCTGGTGATCAAGAAGGATCAGACGCGAGAGCTGTTTGACGCGGGCAAGATACGCTCGGGCATTATCCACGCCTGCCACAAGCGGCCTGTGGCCGCCAAGGAGATCGATCAGATCGTGCAGGCGGTGGAGCAGTTTGCCTACAACAGCATGCAGCAGGAAATCACCACCCAGCAGATCGGGGAGATGGTGATGGAGGCGCTGCGCAAGCTCGACGAGGTGGCCTATATCCGCTTTGCCTCGGTCTACCGGCAGTTCACCGATATCCCCACCTTCATGGATGAACTCAAACGCCTGATGACGGAGAGCCAGGCCAGGGCCTAACGCGATATCTGGTCCAGTGTCATGGCAAAGCCGGGCACAAACTCTCGCATGAAGTCCTGCACCTCGGGCAAATCGATGGCGTAGATGCTGCTGGCGATGCCTGCCTGGGCCTCCCTAAACTCGCTGTTGCCGTACTTGTTTTCCTCAATGCATTTGATGTAGGCGCAGATGCGGTCGGCCGCCTTGACCAGACGATACTCCGGTATGCTCCTATCCTGCTCGATCAGGGGCGCATAGGCCGGCAGCAGGTCTTCGGGCAGCATGGTCAGCAGGCGCCTGGCCGCAAGCGCCTCAATCTTGCTATACTCCGCCTTGATGGCGGGGTTATTGTTTTTGATGGGCGTGGGCAGGTCGCCGGTGATGACCTCGCTGGCGTCGTGGTACAGCGCCAGCGCCATGGTGCGCGGCGCGTCGTAGTCCCGCTGATAGCGCGTGTTGCCGATGAGGGCGATGGCGTGGGCGATCATCGCGCACTGCATGGCATGCTCCATGTCATTCTCGGGCAGTGAGTTGCGCATCAGGCCCCAGCGCTGTATGAAGCGCATGCGGCTCAAATAGGCGAAAAAGTGAAAAGCCATGGTCTCTCCTTATTCTTCAGGGATGTGGATCATCTGCGGCGTGTGCCCGCAGGCGGGCAGAAAGCGCCCGAAGAAGTCATCGCTGTCAAGCTCTACACTCAGGTGATTGACGCAGGGGTGGAAGAGCAGCCGCCTTGGCAGCGTCAAGGCATCGTCCACCACCAGCCGTATCTGATGATCTGTGTCAAAGATTAGCCCCAGCGGGCTGACCGCGCCGGCTTGTAGGCCCAGCATCTGGGGCAGTTTGTCCTCCGGCGCAAAGCTGAGCCTGGACACCCCCAGCAGCTTGCTGACCACCGCCGTGCGGAAGGGGCGGTCATGCCTTAGCAGCAGCAGGTAGAAGGCAGTCTGCTGGCGGTTGCACAGAAAGACATTCTTGCACATGGCCGCCTGCTGCCAGTCCACGCCGTGAATCCGCTGGCAGGCTTCGATCGTCAGCATGGGTTCGTGCCGGTACAGCATGTAGGGGATGGCCTGCTGATCCAGGTAGCTGAGTACCTCCTCACTCCTGTCCATGGCGCCTCCTGCGGGCTTCGGCAATCTCCCGTTCCATGCCCTGTTGGGTGGGCCGGTAATAGCTGACCTGCTCAAAGCCTTCGGGCAGATAGCGCTGCGCCACCCAATGGCCAGGGAAATCATGGGGATAGAGATAGCCTGAGGTGTCGTTGATGCGCTCGTGGCCGCCGTAGTGTGTGTCGCGCAGATGCTCGGGCACGGCGCCCAGTTGGCCGCGCTCGGCGTCCTCCTTGGCCGCTCCCATGGCGGCCACCACGCTGTCGCTCTTTGGGCTTTCACAGACGGCGATGATGGCCTGGGTCAGCGGCAGCCTGGCCTCCGGCATGCCGATGTACTCAAGCGCCTGCGCGGCGGCCACGGCCAACAGCATGGCCTGAGGGTTGGCCATGCCCACATCCTCGCTGGCGTGGGCGATGATGCGGCGGCTTAACAATCTGGGGTCGGCGCCTGCGTAAAGCAGGCGGGAAAACCACAGCAGCGCGGCGTCAGAGTCTGAGCCGCGCATGGACTTGCAGAAGGCGGAGAGCATGTCATAAAACAGGTTGTCGTCCACCTTGATGACAGGTTGCTGTATGCTGTCTTCCGCGATGGCCAGCGTGATGTGGATGCCGCTGGCGCCGGTCGGCGTGGTGAGTGACGCCAGCTCCAGGGCGTTGAGCGCCATGCGCACATCGCCTGCCGCCGTGTGCACCCAGTGGCGCAGGGCATCCTCATCTACCTTGACATCCATCTGGCCCAGGCCGTCGACAGGGTCCGCGATCGCACGGCGCAGCGCCTTCTCCACATCAGCATCCTGAAGCGGCTGAAAGGCAAAGAGCCGACAGCGGCTGACGATGGCCGGGGTCATGGCAATCATGGGGTTTTCGGTAGTGGAGCCGATGAAGCGTATCAGCCCATCCTCAATGGCGGGCAGTATGCTGTCGGACTGCGCCTTGTTCCAGCGGTGGCACTCATCCAGCAGCAGGTAGGTGGCCTTGCCATACATCTTTCGGCGGTCGTCGGCCTCTTTGAGCACCTCACGCAGTTCGGCTACGCCGCTGGTGACAGCGTTCATGCGCACAAAGGCAGCCTTGGTCATCTGGGCGATGATGAAGGCCAGCGTGGTCTTGCCACAGCCGGGCGGGCCGTAGAAGATGCTGCTGGTCAGCTGATCGGCCTCTATCGCGCGGCGCAGCAGCTTGCCCGGCCCTACGATATGCGCCTGGCCCACAAAATCATCCAGGCTCTTGGGCCGCATGCGCTCGGCCAGCGGCTGGTGCTTGTTGTTGTCTATCGCGTCAAATAGTGTCATCTTGCTCCTCAATGGTGATCAGCAGGGCCTTGCCGTCGGCGCTTATGCGCCAGCGATGCGGTGTCTGGCGCAGGGCGCACAGCGCGTGCAGCACCGCGATGCCGTGGTCGACGCCGCCAAAGCGCCTGCCTGACAGCCTCAGCGTGCTGCCCGAGTGCGAAAAGCGCCAGGGCTGGGCATTGAGCGCGGAAGGCGCCGCGCGCACCGCCTCTGCCGCCTGATAGGCCCATAGCGGCCAATCGGCCGGATCATCAAGACAAAGGGCGGTCAGCGGCCTGCGCCGCCTGTGGCTGGCGCCCTCAGGGTCCTGCGGCTGGCCATAGGGCATCAGGGCAGCCAGCTTCTCGCCTGACTGCAGCGGGATGTCGACCGCCTTCCTGCGGTAGCTGCCGCTGATCCAACAGCTGGCCAGCTGCAGATCCACCATCTCCAGCTGCAGCGCTTCGCCAGCAATGCCTGCGTGCAGCCTGGCCATGGGCTCAGCCGCGTCATAGATGATGGCGGCGTACTGGGTGGCATACTCAATGCCGCCCACAAAGGGGATGGCCCTGAACAGCCGCGCCGGGTCACAGGTGGAAAAGGCGATGCGCACGCCGGGCAGCTGAGAGCGTCCGGCAAAGTAGTGCAGCGCCCCCTGCGCCGCCATGTCGGCAGGGGCGCGGAAGCTGCGGCAGCTGAATCGCCGGTCAATGGCCTCCTGCCAGCGGCGCAGCTGCGACGCTGAATAAAAGGCTTCCCAGGCACAGGACGTCATGAAAAACCCCCTCGCGATACTTAGTTGAGTGTATCACGCGGGGGATGGCATTTCAAGGCAGTGTCAGGCCTGTTTGCCCAGCACATCCAGCGAGCGCTCCTCGCGGAACTGGCTGGTGTAGAGCTGGTAGTAGGCACCTTGTCGGGCGATCAGCTCGCTGTGCGTGCCCGACTCCGATATCCTGCCGTCCTCGATGACCAGGATGCGGTCGGCGCTGCGGATGGTGGACAGGCGGTGGGCAATGATGAAGCTGGTGCGGCCCTCCAGTGTCTTCTCGATGGCCTGCTGTATCATGACCTCGGTCTGCGTATCCACTGAGCTGGTCGCCTCGTCCAGCACAAAGATGGCCGGGTTGTTGATGATGGCGCGCGCAAAGGATATCAGCTGCTTTTCACCTGTGGAGAGGCGGTTACCGCCCTCGCCCACCTGGGTGTCATAGCCGTGCTCGAGCTTTAGGATAAAGTCCTCCGCGTTGACCAGGCGGGCGGCGGTCTGTACCTCGTCCAGGCTGGCGTCCTTGCGGGCATAGCGTATGTTGTCGGCAATGGTGCCGCTGAACAGATGCGGCTCCTGCAGCACATAGCCCAGGTTGGACTGCAGCCACAGCTGGCTGCGCTGGCGATAGTCCACGCCGTCGATCTTGATGCTGCCCTGTGTAGGCTCGTAAAAGCGGCAGATCAGGTTGACGATGGTGCTTTTGCCAGCACCCGTGGGCCCCACCAGCGCGATGGTTTCACCGGCTTTCACGCTCAGGTCAAAGTCGCGCAGCACCTCTTCGCCATCCTTGTACTTGAAGCTGACATGCTCAAAGCTGACATCGCCCAGGATAGGCGGCCACTGGTCGCGCCGGGGCTCAAAGTTATCGCCAAAGGCGGCGACCACCTCCGGGCTGTCCTGTATCTCGGGCTGGGTGTCCAGCAGGCTCAGCACGCGCTCCGCCGCGGCCTGGCGGCGCTGAAACTCAGCAAAGGTGCCGGCGATGTTCTGCACCGGATGAAAGAAATCGGTAATGTAGCCCACAAAGGCGGCGATGGAGCCCAGGCTCATGACGCCTGTCAGCACCAGGCCAGCCCCCTCTGTCAGCACATAGGCGGTGGCGATGGAGCTGATGGACACCACCATTGGGAAGAAGAGGGAGGAGAGCATCGCCGCCTTGATGGATCGGCGCTGCATGGTGCTGGTCAGCTCCTTGAACTCCTCGAAGTTCATCTCCTCGCGCACCAGGGTCTTGGTGGTCTTGGCGCCCATGATACCTTCGTTGAAGGCGGCCGTGATCTGGCTGTTGACGCGCCTGACCTTGCGATGGTTGGCTATCATGCGCTTTTGAAAGAAGGCCGATATGACCACCAGCAGGGGAATGGCCAGCAGCGCGATCATCGCCAGGCTGGCATTGATAGAGAACATCGCGATGAAGCTGGCCGTCAAAAAGAAGATGGCCCAGATGAAGTCGATCATGCCCCAGCCCAATGCCTCGCCGATCTGCGAGGTGTCACTCGTCAGCCGGGTCAGCAGGTTGCCCACCGGCATGCGGTCATAATAGCTGAAGGGCAGCTCCTGCAGCTTGCGAAAGCCCAGCGCCCGGATATCGTAGTTGATGCCCCACTCCACCCTGGCGGCCAGCAGCAGGAAGACATAGGTGGCCGCAAAGTCGGCCAGTATGATCAGCAGATAGATCAGGCCAAAGCCCAGCATCTTGCTGGTGTTTTTCGCCACCACAAACTCATCGATGGCATAACGGGTCAGCAGGGGCTGGGCGGACTCGGTGATGCCCAGCACCACCATCATCAGGCTGCACAGGGCGATCTTGCGCCAGTGGGCGCGGCCCAGCTTCAGCACCCGCCCCCAGAGCGCGAAGCTGAGCTTCTTTTGTACATCTTGTTCCAGGTCGTATTGCATGCTCATATCTCCACCGCCTGCGCGGTTTCCAGCCTGTCTTCAAGGCCTGTCTGGATGGCGTTGATGCGCGCGTAGAGGCCATCCTGCCCGATCAGCTCCTCATGGGTGCCCGAGGCCGATATGCGGCCATTCTCCAGCACCAGTATCATGTCAGCGCGGCTGAGCGTGGTCACCCGGTGGCTGATGATAAAGGTGGTGGGGCGCCCATGCTGATGCAGCAGCGCCTCGCGTATCTGGGCATCGGTGCGCGTGTCCACGGCCGAGAGAGAATCGTCAAATATCAGGATGTCGCTTTGCTTCATCAGCGTGCGGGCGATGGCCACGCGCTGCTTTTGTCCGCCTGACAGCGTGACGCCGCGCTCGCCCACGATGGTGTCATAGCCCTTTTCGCTGGCCGTGATGAAGTCCTGGGCCGAGGCGCTGATGGCCGCGGCCTCGATCTCAGCCTGGCTGGCCTCGGAGCGGGCGATGGCCACATTCTCACGGATGGTCTTGGAGTAGAGGAAGCTGTCCTGCAAGACCAGGCCAACGCGCTGGCGCAAATATGTCCGGTCGATCTTGTCAAGCGGCACGCCGCCGATGGTGATTTGCCCACTCTTTGGCTCGTACAGGCGCTGCAACAGATGCACCAGGGTGCTCTTGCCAGAGCCTGTTGGCCCCAGGATCGCGATGCTCTGCCCTGCCTTGGCGGTAAAGCTGATGTCACGCAGCACCTCGCGGCCTGCCTCATAGCTGAAGCTGACACGGTCAAAGACAATGTCGCCGTCAAGGGCTGGCTTGATGGCCTGGGGCTCGGCCAGCTCGGGCTTTTGCCTGAGCACCTCGCTCATGCGCTCCAAGGCCACCATGCTCTTACTGGAATCGGTCAGGATGCGGCCCAGCTGGCGGATGGGCCAGATCAGCATGCCCACATAGCCGGTGATGACCACCAGGTCACCCACTGAGATATTGCCCTGCGCGGCCTCCCAGATACAGATAAACAGCGCGATGGCCATCTGAATGCCGCCCATCGCGCTGGACAGGCCCCAGTAGACAGCCTCGACATCGGCTATCCGAAAGCCGCGGCGCAGGTTTTCACGGCTGGCGGCGTCAAACTTTTCCGTCTCGCTCTGCGCCTGGCCAAAGGCGCGCACAACGCGCACACCGGTCAGGTTTTCCTGCAGCACGGTGCTCATCTTGGCCTCCGCCTCATCGGCCTGGCGGAAGGAATCGGTGACCAGACGGAAGAAGAACATGGAGAACAGGAAGATGATGGGCGTGATGCACAGGCTGATCAGCGTCACCTTGACTGAAATAGGCAGCAGCAGGGAGACCGCGATGATGACCATCAGCACAGCGTTGACGATGGCCAGTACCTGCATGGACAGGAAGCGGCGCACCGTCTCGATGTCCGAGGTGCAGCGCTGCAGCAGGTCGCCCGTCTCGGCCTTGACATGATAGTCGTAAGGCAGGCTCTGTATATGGCTGTACATCCTCTCACGCAGGTAGCGCGCCGCACTTTCGCTGCCGACAGCGGTCAGCTTGCCCTTGAAGTAGGAAAACAGGCCGCTGAGGAGGCTGACCACCACCAGGGCTACGCCAAAGACCCACAGGTTTTTGCGCAGAAAGTCAGCGCCCAGGGCATTGCTGACAAACTGGTTGACAAAGGCGGGCAGGCGGGAGGGCCCGTCTGCCAAGTAGTGATCCATCAGCTCCGCCAGCAGGGCGGGGGAGAGGAAACCTATCAGCGCGGTCAGTGCCGTCAATACAAAGGAGATCAGGAAGGGTCTGGCATTGCGTCTGAGCAGCAGCCACATCCGCTGCCGGCGTTGTGTGTGCATACAAACTCCATTTCATCCACATAAAAATAGCCTCCGCGTTGCGCGCTGAAGGCTACCATGTCATGCCGAGCTAAGCAGGCTTAAGACAAAACAAGGTGGCCGCGCAACGATACCAAGTGATGGACTCTCATTCCCGTCATGTCCGCATGCCCCCTTTCGTAGATTGCCAAGTTATCCTACACCAGTATTCTTTGGATTGTCAAGACATATCTATGTGAAAAGACCGCGTGGTCAGCGCGGTCTTCAAAGCTCTGCCTGCCTTCCTCGCCCACTGGGCGCGGCAGGCTCCGTCACCAGGTGGCGTTCATGGCCCGGTTGACAGCGTTCTGATGCGCTTCGTCAACACGGTTGGTATCGTGCGTGCGGCTCTTGTAGAAGTGCACGCAGAAGTGGCCGTCAAAGCTGTTACCGCCCACGGTGTCGTCGCCGTGGGGCATGCCGTTCATGGAGGCGGCGTAGACGCGGTCATTGTACTTGACCAGGATGGCGCGCCTGGACCAGGAAAAGTCGCCACCGAAAATGGCTTTGACCGTCTGCGAATCCTTGGCGCTCAGCGGCTCGGTGTCCATATGGTTGCCGCCGCTCCAGCGCTTGGCGGTGAACACCTTGCCGGTGCCCACATCCTTGATGGAGAAGATGGCGCCCTTGGGGATGACGGAGGCGCCGCCATTGAACCAATCGAGCCGCTCGGTCTTGACGGAATGGTTGGCCGCGTTCTTGCCAAAGAGCTTGCGGATGGTGCCGTTGCCTGCCACGCCGTCCTGCGTCAGCCCAACGCTCTTCTGATAGGCCTTGACGGCCTCCAGCGTCTTGTTGCCATAGCTGCTGTCGATGGGCGCCTTGTAGAAGCCCTTGATCTTCAGCGCCTGCTGCAGCGCCTTGACATGCTTGCCAGAGTTGCCCTGCTGGCTGGTGTTGGGCACCTGTATCTGGGCTATGCTGCGGATGCCGTTCATACCCGGATCCTCAGCCACGGTGGTCTGGGCCACGCGACCAAAGAGCTTGCTGATGGTGGCATAGTCCGCCAGTCCCGTGATGGGCAGCTTGTTGCTCTTCTGATAGGCCTTCAGAGCGTCCCTTGTCATGTTGCCAAAGGCGCCGTCGACCACGCCTGTATAGGCCTTATTTAGCTGCAGGGCCCGCTGCAGTTTTTCGACATCGGTGCCCTTGCCGCCATAGCGCACATTCTGCGGCGGGTCACCCAGGGCAGAGATGCAGTTCACTTAGGCATACTTGCTGGTGGACTGGGGCTCAACGGCCTTCTGCAGCTTGCTCAGGGTGGCTGCGGGCACGGTCACGAACTTCTTCATCATAAAGCCGACGCGGCCGTTGTAGCGTATCTTGTAAAAGTCGCCTGAGATGTCAAGCAGGGCCACCTTGGCGCCCTTGTTGAGCCTGTCCACATAATCGCTGGAGCGCGTATTGGCCTGTGGCCGCATCAGCACTTTATCGGCATTGACAGTGCCCGTATAGCTTGCGGCGCTCACCAGGGGCAGCTGCGCAAGCGCCAGCAGCGCAGTCAGCAGCATCGCCATCAGCCGTGCTCGTTTGCGTGTCGAGATCATTCTTATCCTCCCGCGCCACAGGCGCTATCCTCAGGCTATCAAGGCAGGTCACTGCGGCCTTGTTGAAGCCAATATATTACAATTCTATTAAAATTGCAAGCCCTATTTCGAAATAAATCAGGTTTTTTTACAGATGTCATCATGTGGACGTTGTGGGGCAGCCATGCTATAATCATCAGGATCAATCAGGAAGGCGTGAAAGATAAAGATATGTACGATGCATTGGTCATCGGAGGCGGCGTCATCGGCTGTGCTGTCGCCAGGCAACTGTCAAAATATATTGGTCGGGTGGCGCTTTTGGAGCGCGCTGACGATGTGTCAGAAGGGGCCAGCAAGGCCAACAGCGGTATCGTACATGCCGGATACGACGCTCAGCCCGGCAGCGACAAGGCGCGTGTGAATGTCAAGGGCGCGCAGATGATGCCGGCGCTTTGCCAGGAGCTGGGCGTGCCCTATGGCCAGCCCGGCGCGCTGGTCATTGGCTTTGATGAGGCGGACAGGCAGCAGATAGAGCGGCTCTACGCCCACTCGCTTGACAATGGGGTGCCTGGCTGCAAGGTCATCAGCGGGCAGGAGGCCTTGGCGCTGGAGCCCAATCTGAACCCTGCTGTCACCGTGGCGCTGCATGTGCCCAGCTCCGGCCTGGTTAGCCCCTATGAACTGACGCATGCCCTGGCCAACAGCGCCTGCGAGAATGGCGTACAGTTTATGCGGGAGACCGAGGTGACTGGCCTCAAGCCGATCACCGACGGTTGGCTGGTGCAGACCAATAGGGGAGACTTCAAGACCCGCGCCTTTGTCAACTGCGCCGGCATCTTTGGCGGCAAGCTGCACAACATGGTCTCCAGCAGGCCGGTCAACATCATCGCCAGGCGGGGGCAGTATTATCTGATGGATCATGAGCCGAAGCTGCGCTTTAGCATGACCATCTTCCAGGTGCCCACCATCATGGGCAAGGGGGTGCTGGTCAGCCCCACCACACATGGCAACCTGCTGATCGGCCCCACCGCGGAAGACATCCCCGATGGGCTGGACACCGACACCACGGCGGCGGGGCTGAAGGACGTGCTCAGCAAAGCCGCCAAGACCTGGCCAGGCATCACCACGCGCGGCGTGATCACCAACTTTTCCGGCATCCGCGCCCATGAGCAGGATGGCGACTTTATTGTGGGCGCAGTCGAGGGCGCGCCTGATGGCGCCTTTGAGGCCATCGGTATCGAGAGCCCCGGCCTGTCCGCCGCCCCCGCCATCGGTGAGGAGCTGGGGGACTGGGTGGCCTACTATCTGCAGCTGCCAAAGAAGGCCTATCTGCGGCGCTCAAGCGTGATGCCCAAGGCCTTCAGCCACATGCCGCCCCGAGAGCGCCAGGCGGCCTACGAGCAGGATCACGACTATGGCCGCATCGTCTGCCGCTGTGAGTTGGTGACCGAGGCCGAGGTGCGCGCCGCCATCCGCGAGCCTGTGGGCGCGCGCAACCTGGACGGCGTCAAGCGCCGCACCCGCGCGGGCATGGGCCGCTGCCAGGGCGGCTTCTGCAGCCCGCGCGTGATGCAGATCATCAGCGAGGAGCTGGGCATCCCCCTCAAAGAGATTCCTA
>CAKTTM010000024.1 GCA_934615145.1 uncultured Clostridia bacterium
CACTACGGGCGCGGGTTGCTCTGTCGATTGAACTGCAGGCTCGGCGGTCGGTTCAACTGTGGGTTCAGCCGTCGACTCCTCGCTCGGTTCCGTCAAGGGCTCTTCTGCCGGTTCCGTCGTCGACCCCTCTGTTGCCTCCTGAATGGGTTCTTTAGCAGGTGCGACGCTTGGCTCGGCTGTCGGTTCCTCAGTGGGCTCTGCTGTTGTTTCTACTGCTGGTTCTTCAGCGGGCTCCAATGTTACCTCAGGCGTGGGTTCCGTAGTTGGTTCTTCAGCGGGTTCCATGGTCGGCTCTTCTGTTGGCTCAGTGGCAGACTCATCAGCAGGCCCCGCTGTCGCCTCAGGGGCGGGCTCCACTGTTGGCTCAATGGCAGGCTCCACAGCGGGCTCAGCTGTAACCTCAGAGGCGGGCTCCGCCGTTGGTTCTTCTGTGGGTTCCGTGGTCGGCTCTTCGGTTGCCTCGGCCGTTGGCTCCGGCATGGTTTCGCTTAGCATGACGCAGCTGAGCTTCAGCAGCAGCTTGCCTTGATAGCGCTGGGTGGCCTTGGCCTTCTCCAGCCTGCTTTCAATGGCAGCCAGCTGATCGGGCTGGGTCTGCCCGGCCAGGCTGGACCAGCGAATGTAGCCGCTCTGCAGCCCCTCATCTGTGTCAAAATGGCAGGTCATCCAGTCTCGGCCCGGATCATCCGCCGATACCACCCGCCTGGCGCTGACATAGACCAGATCGTTGCGCGTAAGGTAGGTAATCGTGAAGCTGGAGGCCGAAGCCGCCTGCTTGACCTCGGTATAGGCCTTTGTAACCAGGGCATAGCCCGATGTGAACAACGGCACGGCGGTGGGCTCAGCCGTGGGTTCGGCTGTAGGTTCTGTTGTGGTTTCTATCGTTGGCTCAGCCGTCGGCTCAGTGGTGGGCTCGGCGGTCGGTTCTTCTGTTGGCTCAGTGGTTGGCTCAAGAGTTGGCTCGGCAGTTGGTTCAGTCATAGGCTCCACTGTCGGCTCTATCGTTGGCTCTACAGTAGGCTCCACTATCGCCTCGGCCGTGGGCTCAACCGTTGGTTCGACAGTGGGCTCTACCGTCAGCTCCGTGGTAGGCTCTACTGTCGGTTCAACGGTAGATTACACAGTTGCTTCCGTGGTGGGCTCTACCGTCGCTTCTACTGTGGGTTCAGCCGTCGGCTCGGCAGTTGGTTCCACTGTCGGCTCCGCAGTAGCTTCCACCGTTGGTTCGGTAGTAGGTTCTACCGTCGGCACCACAGTGGGCTCCACGGTCTGCTCTGCGGTTGCCTCTACCCTCGGCGCTGCCAAGGCCTCGGTCACGGGTTCGGCAGCAGCCTCAACGCTTGGCGCCGATGTTGGCTCAGAGGAAGGCTCATCGGCGGTTGTCCCGCCTGAATCAAGCTCCACCTCCGCCTGAGACGCAGACAGGTCTGCAGGCGGATCAGCCTCCACCATGGTCACATCATGCTCCGTCTGCACCTGCGGTTGTGGCGGCGTTGCCTCTGAGGCCAGCATCGACCATGGTAACATTCCCACAAGCATTACCAGACAAATCACACCGCTGAGCCAACGCCTGAACATATTGTATCCTCCTCGATCTACGGGTTTTGACGCCCCTTTGACTGGGGAAACATAGATATGATTCCTTTTTAGCCACGTTGACTATATTACAATTTGTAAAGTTGTGCAAGGGTCAATTGCGGCGTTTGCTCCGGCTATGGATGAATGCCGTGCCGCTGCTTCACCAGGCAGACAGAAACTATTGACATCCCCACCCCCGATGGTGCATGATGGGATTCAATCCAGAGTAAGGAGGTCGGCTTTGACACTTGACCGTTTGGAAACAGGCAAATCCGCCATCATCACGCGCGTGGGCGGGCAGGGGGCGCTGCGCCTGAGGCTGCTGGACATGGGGCTGATCCCCCGCACGCAGGTGCGGGTGGTCAAGGTGGCGCCCATGGGAGACCCCATTGAGATCACACTCAGGGGCTATTCGCTGACGCTGCGCCTGGAGGACGCCCGGGATGTGGAGGTAGAGGCGCTATGATATTCGCGCTGGCCGGCAACCAGAACAGCGGCAAGACCACGCTGTTTAATCAGCTCACAGGCGCCAAGCAGCATGTGGGCAACTTTCCGGGCGTCACGGTGGAGCAAAAGAGCGGCGAGATACGCGGCATGAAGGGCTCCACGGTGGTCGATCTGCCGGGCATCTACTCCATCCGCCCCTACTCGCAGGAGGAGATCATCACCCGCGACTTCATCCTGACGCAAAAGCCGGATGCGCTTATCAATATCGTGGACGCCACCAACATCGAGCGCAACCTGTACCTGACGCTGCAGCTGCTTGAGATGCGCATCCCCACGGTGCTGGCGCTCAACATGATGGACGAGCTGCTGGCCAACGGCGGCAGCATCGATGTAGCCGCCATGAGCGAGGGCCTGGGCATCCCGGTGGTGCCCATCGTGGCCAGCCGCGGCGAGGGTATACAGGAGCTGCTGCACCAGGCGCAGATGGTGGCCCAGGGCCATATCCTGCCCCTGAAAGAGGACTTTTGCGAGCCCGGGCCGGTGCACCGCTGCATCCACGCCGTCAGCCATGTCATCGAGGATCACGCCCAGGCCAGGCGCACGCCGCCGCGCTTTTGCGCCACCAAGCTCATCGAGGGCGATCCGGAGCTGGCCCGCCAGCTCAACCTGGATCAGAACGAGCTGGAGCTGATCGAGCACAGCGTGGTCGAGATGGAAAGCGACCGGGGCATGGAGCGCAACGAGGCGCTGGCCGACATGCGCTATGCCTTCATACAGGATCTGTGCCAGCAGGCGGTCAAGAAGGGCGACCACAGCCGCGAGCGCCAGCGCAGCGTGGCCATCGATGGCCTGCTGACGCATAAATATTTAGCCATCCCGGTCTTCCTGGGCATCATGCTGGCCATCTTTTACCTGACATTCAATGTGCTGGGCGCCTGGCTGAGCGAGCTGATGGCCCAGGGCATCGACTGGGTGACAGCGCAGGTGGACCTGGCGCTGACCAGCTTTGGCCTCAACCCCGTCGTGCATTCACTGGTGATCGACGGCGCCTTTGCAGGCGTGGGCAGCGTGATGAGCTTCCTGCCGCTGATCGTGGTGCTTTTCTTCTTCCTCTCGATCCTGGAGGACACCGGTTACATGGCGCGCATCGCCTTTGTGATGGACAAGCCCCTGCGGCGCATTGGCCTGTCCGGCCGCAGCATCGTGCCCATGCTGATGGGCTTTGGCTGCACGGTGCCGGCCATCATGGCCACGCGCACTCTGGTCTCCAAGCGCGACCGGCGCATGACCATGCTGCTGTGCAGCTTCATGAGCTGCTCGGCCAAGATACCCATCTATGTGCTTTTCGCGGCTGCCTTTTTCAGCGGCAACAGCGCGCTTGTCATGCTGGTGCTCTATGTCTTTGGCGTGGCGCTGGGCATCCTGCTGGCGCATCTATCCAACCGCACCGTCTTCAAGGGCAAGGCCACCCCCTTTATCATGGAGCTGCCCAACTACCGCTTCCCCTCGCTCACATCGGTGGCCATATTACTGTGGGAAAAGGCCAAGGACTTCATACAGCGCGCCTTTTCCGTCATCTTTCTGGCGGCGCTGGTGGTCTGGTTCCTGCAGACCTTTGACCTGCGCCTCAACCCCGTGGCCGACAGCGCCGACAGCCTGCTGGCCTGGCTGGGCCGGCTGCTCTCCCCGCTGTTTGCGCCCATTGGCTTTAGCGACTGGCGGCTGACCACGGCGCTGGTGAGTGGCCTCACCGCCAAGGAGGCGGTGGTGGGCACCCTGGGCGTGCTGATGCAGGCCAGCAGCACGGAGCTGCCCGGCGTGCTGCGCCAGCTGATGAGCCCGCTGGCCGCCGCCAGCTACCTGACCTTCATACTGCTCTACACGCCCTGCGTGGCCGCGATGGCAGCGCTCAAGCGCGAGATGGAAAACGGCTGGCTGACGCTGCTTGCCATCATTGGCCAGTGCCTGGTGGCCTGGCTGGCGGCGCTGATCGTCTACCAGCTGGGCTCGCTGATATTCTGACACTGAACGAATGAGGAAGCGCACAGATGGGCCGAGGATTTTTGATGGCTGCGCTAAGCTGAAGGAACGAAGCGTAGCGGCGCTA
Source organism: uncultured Clostridia bacterium (assembly GCA_934615145.1). Classification (GTDB taxonomy): domain Bacteria; phylum Bacillota; class Clostridia; order Christensenellales; family Aristaeellaceae; genus UBA1038. The sequence continues at coordinate 4,133 of CAKTTM010000024.1, forward strand.
CGCTGAGTGAGAGAGGCGACGCGCAGGCGCAAAAAGACCGGCTCGTCGAAGCGTTTGTGATTGAGTTCAGTAGGAGGTATGTATAGATGAAATGGACTGATATCGTTGTTGTGGCGCTGATCGCGCTGCTGGCCTGGCGGGCCATCGCCCGCGTGCGCAAGGCCAATCAGGCGGGCTGCGCGGGCGGCTGCGGCGGCTGCGCGCAAAGCGGCAGCTGCTCCCTGCCGCAGAATCAGCAGGGCCAGCCCAAGGCCTGATGTGGCCTGACTCAAGCCTCTGGCTTTGCCAGCGCGCGCTGTACCAGCAGCCTGCCCTTGGGCTTGAGGCAGGCGGGCAGGTCATTGTCCGGGCTGCGATGCCAGACCACGCAGAGGCTGCAGCGGCCATGCCGCGCGCAGTCGGCGTCGCAGGGGCAGTGCGCGATGTTTTCCTCTTCCACCGCTAACTTCAACACCAGCTTGTCAATGCTCGCGGGCCGCCCATCCGGGTGGCCCGCCACCATATGCGCCTCGCCCGGCATGATGGCGATGAACTGCCCCGCCCGCAGCAGCACCGCGCTGCCCTGCGGCCCGCCATCCAGCTTGCGGCCATCGGCGCCGCCCGGCAGCGCCTCGGCGGAGCGCAGGTCCGCCGGGTCGCAGAGGTGGATGATTTCACTGCCCTCAAGGGCCACCATCAGATCTACTGTATGATCATGCACCTCAAAGCGCCGCGCGCCGTCATCGCGGGTGTCATAGCGCTTGCGCAGCACCTGAAAGCCCAGGGCCTCCAAACGGGCGAGGCTGCCCTCGTCAAACTTCTCGATCGGCCGGGCAAACTGCCCCACCCCCGGCAGCGCCTGCACATAGCGGCACAGTGCCGTCACATGGTCGAGTATCATGCTGACCTCCTTTGGGCCCAGCGGCCCGCTATCCATACTGCCCCTATCATAAGGCCAAAGCACCGATTTGAAAAGACCGGCGGCCAGGCTTTGACATCTTCAGGCCATGGCGATAGAATAAGCTGGAAGTATAGGTCGGCGCCCTGCCGGCAAGGAGCACAGCATGAAAAGAGCCAGCCTCACCTCGCTTGTCTTTATCCTGATGAACTTTGTGGTGGCCATGTCCGGCATGGTGCTGGGCGGCATACTCGATCAGGTGGCGCTGTCGCTGGGCGTGCCGGTGGAGCAGGCCGGCCTGCTCAACACCATGTTTTCCTACGGTGCGGCGCTGGGCGTGCCGGTGCTGCTGATCCTGCTGCGCGGCCTGCGCCGCGGGCTGATGCTAAAGGCGATGCTGGCGCTGAGCCTGCTGTTCACCCTCCTGCTGGTGCTGGCGCACAGCTTTGAACATCTGCTGCTCATCCGGCTGCTGATGGGCATCGTGGTCAACAGCTATGGCGCGGTAGCCATGTCCATGGCGGTGGCGATGGCGGCGCCTGAGCGGCAGGGCCGGGCGCTGGCGCTGTACATCTCGGGCAGCTCGCTGGCGCTGCTGGTGGGCCTGCCGCTGACCAGGCTGCTGTCCTCGGTGCTGGACTGGCGGAGCGTGTTCTGGATTCTGTGGGGCATCATGCTGCTGTCGCTGGGCTATTTCCACCTGGCGCTGCCCAAGGAGGTGCAGCGGCCGGCGCGCCTGCGGCTTAATCAAGAGCTGTTCTACCTGCGCGACAGGCGCACCAGCCTGGTGCTGGTCTATACGCTGATCATGTTCACAGGCAGCGGCGCGCTGTACATCTTCATCACACCCTACCTGCTCACGCTCTTCCCCGCGCTGGAGCCTTGGATGAGCCTGATATTGCTGGGCTTGGGGCTGTCGAGCCTGCTGGGCAACGCGATCGGCGGGCAGGTGTCCGACCGCATCGGCTATGCCAAATCCATGCTGCTGGGCGGCGGGCTGCAGCTGCTGTGCGTGGCGCTGCTGCTCTTCTCCCAGGCCTCGGCGGCGCTGAGCGTCGGCTTTGCGCTGCTGTGGCTGATGAGCGTGTGGTTCACCGGGTTGCAGGTCAACGCCGGCATCGTGCGGGAGACCAACAACAAGTCCAGCTTCATGCTCAGCCTCAATGGCTCGGCCGTCCAGCTGGGCTACGCCCTGGGCTCCAGCATCGCGGCGCTGATCATCGCCAGTACTGGCATCCAGCATGTGCCGCTGATCACGCTGGTGACCAGCCTGGCCATCTGCGGGCTGCAGTGGTATGCGCTGAACAAACTGCCACCAAAGGCGGAGGTGTCCGATGCCCCCCATCATTGAGACCCATGCGCTGACCAAGTGCTACGGCAAGGCCAGGGGCATTGAGGCAGTAGACCTGCGCGTGGAAAGCGGCGAGGTCTTTGGCTTCATTGGCCCCAATGGCGCGGGCAAGAGCACCACCATCCGCGCCCTGCTGGGCCTGATCGCCATCACCTCGGGCAGTGCCAGCGTGCTGGGGCTGCCGGTGCAGCCGGGCCAGGTTGCCCACCTGAAGGACATCGGCTATATGCCGGGGGAATCCCACTTTGAGCCCTGGATGAAGGCGGGCGATGTGATCGCCTACTCGGCCTCGCTGCGGGGGCGGGACTGCGCGCGCCGCGCGGCGGAGCTTATCCGCCGCTTTGAGGTTGATACACACAAGAAGGTGGCCGCGCTGTCGCTTGGCAACCGCAAGAAACTAAGCCTCATCTGCGCCCTACAGCACGAGCCCAGGCTGCTTTTGCTCGATGAGCCCACCAGCGGCCTTGACCCCCTGATGCAGGCGGTGTTCTGGGAGGAGCTGGGCCGAGCGCATCAGGCCGGCGCCACCGTCTTCCTCTCCAGCCATGTCTTGAGCGAGGTACAGCGCCACTGCCACCGCGCCGCCATCATCCGTGAAGGCCGCATCGTCAGCCTGGGCAGCGTGGATGCGCTGGCCGGCGCTGCGGGCCAGCGGGTGACGCTGATAGGGCCCAGCCAGTCGCCCCAGCTGCCGGGCGTGCAGCAGGCGCAGCCGATCGAGGGCGGGGTCAGCTTTCTGTACCAGGGTGAGGCAGGACCGCTGCTGCAGGCCCTGGCGGCGCTGCCTATCGACAAAGTCCACATCGCCGATCTGGACCTGGACGAGGTCTTTATGCACTTTTATCAAGGGGGTGACGGCCATGCAGGTGCTTAAGCATGAATTACGGCGCGGCCGCCGCTCACTGCTGATCTGGGCGCTGGCCATCGGCGGCATGCTGGCCATCGTGGTGCTGATCTACCCGCAGATGAAGGCCTCCCTGCAGGGCTTTGGTGGCCTGGTGGCCACCATGGGCGTCTTCGCCAAGGCCTTTGGCCTGGATAAGCTGGACTTCACCCAGCTTCTGGGCTATTACGCGCTGGAGACGGGCAATGTGCTGGGCATCGGCGGAGCGATGTTCGCGGGCCTCACCGGCATCCTCTCGGTCTCCCGCGAGGAGGACGGCCACCTGGCGGAGTTTCTCTTCAGCCACCCCATCCGCCGCGGGCGCGTGCTCTGGCAAAAGCTGCTGGCGGTGCTGTGCCAGATCCTGGCGCTGCAGCTGATCTGCCTTGCCATCGCGGCGCTGGCCATATGGCTCATCGGCCAGGGCGATCAGCTGCCCGCCCTGCTGCCGCTGCACCTGGCGCTGGCGCTGATGTCGCTGCAGATTGGCCTGCTCAGCTTTGGCCTGAGCTGCCTTAGCCATCGCAACAACTTCGGCCTGGGCATCGGCCTGTCGCTGATGCTCTACTTTCTGCAGCTGATCAGCGCCATCGCCACCGGCGCCCAGTGGCTGCGCTGGCTGACGCCCTTCGCCTACGCGGACGCCGCCAGCGTGCTGAGCAAAGGCATCGCCTGGCCCCTGGTGGCCGCCGGCTGGGCAGTCTCAGCCACCGTCGCGGCGGTGGGGCTGCTGCACTATCGGGGGAAGGATTTGGCGGCCTAACAACAGAGATAATCATAAAAGCAGGCAGCCCCGGCAGAAGCCAGGGCTGCTCAGAGCATCAACAAACTCCTGGGAGGTTCGGAGGGCCGCAGCCCTCTGACCAACAATCCGCGTCGGCGGCGTGTACGGCGACGCGGTAAGCCTTGCGTAGCAAGGGTTACCATGCCCTCCGCCGCCCGGGAGTGTAGCGACAGGCGGAGGGCCGAGAGTCCAATTCATCAAAAAACCGCAGTTTTTTGATGGGCTGGGCAGCCCCGGCAAAAGCCAGGGCTGCTCTGTTTTAGATGATGGATATCAGGCGTCCGCTGGTGCGGGTACCTTGGGCACATTGTCGTCAGACAGCTCCCCGCTGCTGCGGGCCACGATGACGGCGGTCGCCGCGTCACCCAGTATGTTGGGCACACAGCGGGCCATGTTGAGGATACGATCGATACCGGCCAGCAGGCCCACTGCCTCCAGCGGCAGGTTCACTGAGGTCAGCACGATGGTCAGCATGACAAGGCCTGAGCCGGGCACACCGGCGGTGCCGATGGAGGCCAGAGTGGCCGACAGCATGATCAGCAGCAGCTGCGCCAGTGTCAACTCAACGCCATAGATCTGCGCGGTGAACACCACGGCGATGGCTTCATAGATGGCGGTGCCGTTCATGTTCATGACAGCGCCGAAGGGCACGACGAAGTTGGCGACCTTTTCGCTGACGCCCAGGCGCTTGGTGCCCGCCAGCGTCAAGGGAATGGTGGCCACGGAGCTACAGGTGGCAAAGATGAACAGCGCGGCTTCCTTCATTTCCTTGAAGAATCGGCCCATGCTGAAGCGACCCATCAGCCGCACCATCATAAAGCCCTGACCAACAATGATAAACACAATGGTGGCCAGATACATGGCGATGATGGTCTTGCCATAGGGGATCAGAATGGCAAGGCCGTGCTTGCCCACCACATTGGCCATCAGGCCCATGACCCCGACCGGGGTGAACTCCAGGACGATGTTGGTGATCTCCTTGACCGCGTCGCCGCAGCCTCGCACAAAGTTCAGCACCGGCTCGGCCTTGGTGCCGATGCGGGTGAGCGCAAAGCCAAAGATCAGCGCAAAGAAGATGATCTGAAGCAGCACGCCGCCGCTCATGGAGGCGAAGGGGTTGCTGGGGATGATGTTGATCAGGGTGTCGAGCATATTGGGCACCTTGACATCGCTGGCCGCGGCCACCGCAGTGGTCTCCAGGTTAACGCCCTTGCCCACATTGAACAGGAAGGCGAAGCCCAGGCCGATGACCACCGCAATGGCGGTGGAGATGACGAAGATAAGCAGCGTCTTGCCGCCGATCTTGCCAAGGGATTTGTAGTCGCCCACATCGGCTGCCGCCGCGATCAGCAGGCACAGCACCAGGGGGGCCACCACCATGTTGAGCAGGCGCACCAGGATGGTGCCCAGGAAATTGATGGCCGAGGCCTGGGGCCCCAGAATCAGGCCCAGGATAATACCAACCGCGAAACCTATCATGACCCTGACAAACAGGCTCAGTTTCTTCCACGCTCTGTAGATACCCATACTTCCTCCTTAGTTCAGCGCTTGTACAGCGCGATTTGCTCATCCTGGAATACCCGGCCCTCTGCATCGATGCCCACGATCAAGCGCAGCTTTTCCACGCCCAGCTTCTTGATGGACTCGGTGCCCAGGTCCTCATAGGCCACCACATCGCAGGTCTTGACCTGGTTGGATATCATGGCGGATGCGCCTCCGATGCTCAGCAGGTAGACGCCGCCATACTTCTTGCACAGGCCGGGCACAAAGTCACTGCGGTCACCCTTGCCGATCATGCCAAGCATCCCCAGCTGAAAAGTCATCTCCACAAAGCTGTCCATGCGCATGCTTGTGGTGGGCGCGATTGAGCCCATGGTGCGCCCTGGCTTGGTGGGGCAGGGTCCGGCGTAGAAGATCAGCTGATCCTTAAAGTCAATGGGCTGGGGGCCGTTCTCCTGCCAGGCCTTTTGCATGCGCTTGTGCGCGGCGTCGCGGGCGGTGTAGATGGTACCGGTCAGCTCCAGCACATCGCCGATGCGCAGCTGGCGGATGTCTTCCTTGGTGAGGGGGGTGTGCAGCTGAATGATTTCTTTCATGTCGACATCCTTTCTCAGATCGTGGCGCTGGCATGCCGACTGGCATGGCACTGCAGGTTGACCGCCACAGGCAGCGCTGTGATGTGGCAGGGATAGTACTCAATGTGAACATCCAGCGCCGTCGCGCGGCCGCCCATGCCCAAGGGCCCGATGCCCAGGTCATTGATCTTCTCAAGCAGTTCCTCTTCCATGCGGGCATAGTGCGCCACGGGGCTGCGCTCGCCGATGGGGCGCAACAGCGCCTTCTTGGACAGCCAGGCGCACTGATCCATGGTGCCACCGATGCCGACGCCCACGATGATGGGCGGGCAGGTCTTGCCGCCGGCCTGGGCAACAGACTGCATGATGAACTGCTTGACGCCCTCTTCGCCGTCGGCGGGCACCAGGTTGGTGAAGGCGCCCATGTTCTCGCTGCCGCCGCCCTTTGGCATGACGGTGATGTGCACCTGATCGCCCGGCACGATGGTGGTATGCAGCACGCAGGGGGTGTTATCATTGGTGTTGACGCGGTCCAGCGGATCGCGCACGATGGACTTGCGCATGTAGCCCTCTTCATAGCCCTTGCGCACGCCGGCATTGACGGCGTCCTCCAGCGGCTCGCCCTTCCAGGCCACCTCCTGACCAATGTCCATGACCACCACGGTGGTACCCGTGTCATGGCAGCAGGCGATCTGTTCTTCCTTGGCATAGTTGGCGTTGTCGATCAGCAGCTGCAGGGTGTCCTTGCCATAGGGGGACTCCTCCTTGTGCAGGGCATCCTGCAGCGCGCCCATGACATTGTCGTTGAGCTCGTAGCAGGCCTGCTGGCACAGCTGCGCCACCACAGGGATCAGTTCACTGGTATCGATGATTCTCGGCATGGCTTAGCCTCCTCTTCTTTTGTCGTATGCTCAGGCCATCGGCCCTAATAACGCTTTCAATATAGGTAAAATGGTGCTATTATGTCCAATATATAAATTCTACTTCGCCATAAATATTTTTTATAAAGAGGGCGCGCCATGGATCAGGGAATGCAGTATGTCTACGAGGTCTATCTGGAAAAGAGTTTTTCGCGCGCGGCGGAGAAGCTGTTTGTCTCGCAGCCGGCGCTGAGCATCGCGGTGCGCAAGGTGGAGGAGGCGCTGGGCAGCAAGCTGTTTGACCGCAGCAGCCAGCCGTTGCGCCTGACGCCGGCGGGAGAGGTCTATATCCGTCAGGTGCAGCGCCTGCGCATGCTGGAAGAGGAGATGCTTTCCCAGATCAATGACTTAAGCGCCCTGCGCCGGGGCCATCTGCGCATCGGCGGCACGCACTATTTCAATGCCTATGTGCTGCCCCAGGTGCTGGCCGCCTTTAGCAGCCAGTATCCCGGCATTGAGCTGAGCCTGCGCGAGGCCTCCTCAGCCCGCATCCTGCGCGAGCTGGTGGAGGGCCATATCGATGTGATGATCAGCGCTGTGCCCTTTGATGAAAGGCAGTTTGACCAGCGCAGTGTGTTTGAGGATCATATCCTGCTGGTGGTGCCCGATGGGCTGCCCGGTGTGCCGCCGCCAGACGGCAGGGCCCTGAGCCGCGACATGGTGCTGGCTGACGCGCATCTGAAGCGAGACTGCCCGCGCCTGTCGCTTGAGCCCTTCAGCCAGCTGCCCTTCCTGATGCTGACGGCGGGCAACAACCTGCATCAGCGCTCGCTTAGCATGTGCCGCGAGGCAGGCTTTGAACCCAGGGTGCGGCTGATGGTGGAGCAGTTCACCACCTCCTACGCGCTCAGCTGCTCGGGCCTGGGCCTGAGCTTCGCCAGCACCTTGCTGATCGCGCAGGATCCTCCCGCCCCGGTGCACTACTACAAGCTGGATTCCACCCTGGCCGACCGCAGCTTCAGGGCCATCATGCGCAAGGACGCCTACCGCTCGCACGCGGTGGAGGCCTTTCTGGATATGATCGTGGCCTGCTATCCCCAGGCCTGCCCGCTATAGGCAAAGCCCCGCCCCGGCATGGCCGGGACCGGGGCTTTGAGGCACAAGGCGCTTAGATTTTGCCGCAGCAGTGCTTATGCTTCTTGCCGCTGCCGCAGGGGCAGGGCGCGTTGCGGCCGGGCTTGGCTTGCTCTGTGGGGAAGGGGATCACCGGCGCCAGGGGCGGGCGGCCAAAGATGCTGGCAATCTCATAGGGCGTGTGGCCGCAGTTGACATACATGCGGCTGTTGTTGGCATACTGGGCATAGCGCTCTGACAGCTCGCGCAGCTGGGCGAAAGTGGGTGTGGCCAGCCGGCCCGCCTGAATGTGGGCGAAGACCGCGTCTGTGCCGTCCTCGCCCAGCAGCGTCTGTTCCACCACCTCCTGCAGGATGCCGTCCAGCGCCTCTGCTG
>CAKTTM010000025.1 GCA_934615145.1 uncultured Clostridia bacterium
CAGCAGCGTCAGGTTCTCATCGGGAAAGTTCAGGTAGACCGGTATGTCGCCCCGCATGCGCTTGAGCACATCCTCACAGTCTGACACCTGAGCGCGCCGCAGCCTCAAGTATATCTTGACTGGGGCCTCCTTGGCAAGTTCGGCAGGACTTCTGCGGGGCGGCCTGGGCAAATCAGCGTCCATATTGTCAAGCAGGCTCACAGAGTCCACGATCAGCTTGGTGTCCTCATCTTCCCTGACCGACAGCTTGCCCGATATCAGCACCGCCTGATCCACCGCCAGATCGCGGTAGAAGCGCTCGTAGACGGCGGGGAAGAACAGGCACTCGATCTGGCCCATCAGATCCTCCAGCACGCAAAAGCCCATCATGTTGCCCTTGCGGGTGGCCTTGGCCCGCTGGCTGACCACGATGCCGCCCATGCGCACCTTCAGGCCATCGTGGCTTAGGCCCAGATCCTCCTGCTCCTTGATCTGGGCGATGAAGGCGGTGTTGTGGGGCAGGCTGTCCAGCTGATCCACATAGGCGTCCAGTGGATGGCCGGTGATGTAGACGCCGGTCATCTCCTTTTCCATCTGCAGGCGGACATTGAGCGGATACTCTTTCAGATCGGGGTAGCGCTGGTGCTGTATGCTTTCCGGCGCGCTTTCGACCGCCTCAAACAGGCTGGTCTGCCCGGCGATGTTCTGCCGCTTCATCTGGCTGCCCGCGTCCATGATGCCCTCAAAGACATAGATGCACTGCACTCGGCTGGCGCCCAGGCCGTCAAAGCAGCCGGCCTTGATCAGGCTCTCCACCGCGCGCTTGTTGACCAGATCGGTGTTGATGCGGCGGCAAAAGTCAAAGATATCGCGGAACTTGCCCCGCTGCTGGCGCTCGGCGACGATGCTGGCCACTGCCTTCTCACCGATGGAGCGGATGGCGGCCAGACCAAAGCGTATGCCCTTGCGGCCCTGATCATCATAGCCCACGGAGAAGCGCGCGCCCGACTCATTGATATGCGGCGCCAGCACCGGTATCTGATGCTTGCGGCAGTAATGGATATAGTTGGCCACCGCGGTGGCAACACCCAGGAAGCTGTTCATCATCGCCGCCATGAACTCGGCCGGATGATGGTATTTGAGCCAGGCCGTCTGCACGGCGTTGACGCCGTAGGCCGCGGCGTGTGACTTGTTAAAGGCATAGGAGGCAAAGCCCGTCATCTCGTCAAAGATGGCCTCGGCCGCCTGCTCGCTGACACCGTTTGCCATGGCGCCGGGCACGCCGTCCTTGGGACTGCCGTGGACAAAGACATGGCGCTCCTTGTCCATGATGTCTTTCTTCTTCTTGCTCATGGCCCGGCGCATCAGGTCGCTGCGGCCATAGCTGTAGCCGGCCAGATCGCGCACGATCTGCATCACCTGCTCCTGATAGACCATGCAGCCGTAGGTGACGTCAAGGATGGGCGCCAGCTGCGGGGTCAGGTAGCGGATGGAACTGGGATCCTGCTTGCCCCGGATATAGCGCGGGATGGATTCCATCGGCCCCGGACGGTAGAGCGATATGGCCGCGATGATGTCCTCAAAGTTTTCCGGCTTCATGTTGCTGAGGAAATTGCGCATGCCGGCACCTTCCAGCTGGAAGACGCCGTCGGTGTCGCCTCGGGAGATCATCTCGTAGATCGCCGGGTCGTCCATGGGGATGTCTTCCACCTTGAGCTGCATGCCCTGCTGAGCCAGCATGTCCAGTGTGTCGCGGATGACCGTCAGCGTGCGCAGGCCCAGGAAGTCCATCTTGAGCAGGCCCAGCTTCTCAATGATGCCCATGGGATACTGGGTGGTGATGACCTCGTCGTTCTTTTGCAGCGGCACATACTCTGTGGTGGGAGAGCGGGTGATCAGCACGCCGGCCGCGTGGGTGGCGGCGTGGCGGGGCATGCCCTCCAGCAGCAGGGCAGTCCGAATCAGCCTTTCCACCCGCGCATCGTTCTGATAGGCGGCCTGCAGGTCGGGGTTGACCTTCAGCGCCCTGTCCAGCGTGATGTCCAATTCTCTTGGCACCATCTTGGCCACCGCGTCCACCTCGGCATAGCTGTAGCCCAGCACGCGGCCCACATCGCGTATGACGCCGCGGGCCGCCATGGTGCCAAAGGTGATGATCTGGCTGACATGGTCGATGCCGTACTTGCGCGCCACATAGTCGATGACCTCCTGGCGGCGCTCATAGCAAAAGTCCACATCGATGTCGGGCATGGAGATGCGCTCAGGGTTCAGGAAGCGCTCAAAGAGCAGGCGGTACTTGAGCGGGTCTACCTGGGTGATGTCCAGGCAGTAGGCCACCAGGCTGCTCGCACCCGAGCCCCGGCCCGGGCCCACGATGATGTCATTGTCCTTGGCGTACTTGATAAAGTCCCAGACGATCAGGAAATAGTCCACATAGCCCATGCGCACGATGGTGTCGATCTCAAAGTTGAGGCGCTCGCGCGCCTCCTCTGTGGCATCGGGATAGCGCCTGGCAAAGCCCTGATCGAGCAATTCACGGAAGAGCTGCTCGGCGCTTTGACCCTCCGGCGTGGGGTAGAAGGGCAGGTGAGAGGCGCCAAAGTCAAAGCTGACCTGGCAGCGCTGGGCGATCTCGTGGCTGCGCTGCACGGCGTCCGACAGATCGGGGAAGAGCTTGAGCATCTCCTCCTCACTCTTGACATAAAAGCTGTCCGCGCCCATGCGCATGCGCATGTCGTCGTCCAGGGTCTTGCCCGTCTGGATGCACATCATGACCTCCTGCGCGGAGGCGTCGGACTGCTCTAAATAATGGCAGTCGTTGGTGGCCACCAGCGGGATGCCCGTCTGCGCGGACAGGCGCACCAGCTTGGGGATGATGTTCTTCTCCTCGCGCAGGTTATGGTCCATGATCTCGATGAAGAAGTTGCCCTTGCCCATGATGCGCTCCATCTGCTGGGCGTAGGCCAGCGCGTCATCATAGCGGCCATCCATCAGCAGGCGGGGCAAGTCGCCCGACAAACAGGCGCTCAGCGCTATCAGCCCTTCAGCATGCTCGGCCAGCAGCTTGTAGTCGATGCGCGGCTTGTAATAAAAGCCCTGGGTGTAGCCCAGGCTGCTGAGCTTCATCAGGTTTTGATAGCCTGTGTTGTTTTCGCACAGCAGCACCAGGTGGGCGTACTCGCGGGAGAAGCTCTGCTTGTCGTTCATGTCCGGGCAGACATAGACCTCGCAGCCGATCACAGGGTGGATGCCATTGTCCAGGCAGGCCTGGTAAAAGTCCACCACGCCGTACATCGCGCCGTGATCGGTGATGGCGCAGCTGTCCATGCCAAGGGCCTTGAGCCGCTTCATCAGCGGCTTGATGCGGCAGGCGCCGTCCAGCAGCGAATATTCGGTATGCAGGTGCAGGTGTGTGAATGCCATGCTTGCCCTCCTTGAGCCCTCTCATTATAGCCCAAACGAGTGCGGCGGGCAATCTTGCGCGGCGCCTGCAACTGGGCTATACTTTGTGGCGGAAAGTGAGGCGAGAGCATGCAGGCGCAGACCATCGCGGCGGTGGCGACCCCCCCTGGCAGGGGCGGCATCGCCATCATCCGCATCAGCGGCCCGGAGGCTGAGCAGGCACTGCAGACGCTTTTTCGCCCGGCGGACAAGGACAATGCCTACACCAGCCACCTGATGCGCTTTGGCCGGGTGATGGTGCAGGACGAGGTCATCGACGAGGGCATGGCGGTGCTGATGCGCGGGCCGCGCAGCTATACGCGCGAGGATGTGGCCGAGCTGCACCTGCACGGCGGCGAATATGTGGTGCAGCGGGCGCTGCAGGCGCTGTGGGATCTGGGCATCACGCCCGCCCAGCCTGGCGAATTCACCCGCCGCGCCTTCCTAAACGGCCGGGTGGATTTAAGCCGGGCCGAGGCGGTGATGCAATTGATCAGCGCCTCGGGCGAGCGCGCGGCCAGGGCAGCAGTGCGCGGCCTGCAGGGCGGCAGCAGCGCCTTTGTGCGCCAGGCACAGGAAGATCTGCTGGAGATACTGGGGGGCGTGGCGGCGGCGCTTGACTATCCCGAGGAGGTGGAGGAGCATGAGGCGGTGGGCCAGCTGCTGCCGGGCATCCAGTCGCTGACAAAGCGATTGCTGGCCGCCTGTGATGAGCGGGGCGCCCGCATCCTGGAGGAGGGCCTGGAGGTCGCCATCGTGGGCAAGCCCAATGTGGGCAAGTCCTCACTGCTCAACCTGCTGCTGGGGGAGGAGCGCGCCATCGTCACCGATGAGGCCGGCACCACGCGGGACATCGTGCGCGGCAGCCTCTATATCGACGGCCTGCGGGTCAATCTGTCCGACACCGCGGGCATCCGGGATGAGGTGCAAAAGGTGGAGGCCATTGGCATCGCCCGCGCCCGTCAGGCAGTGCAGCAGGCCGATCTGGTGCTGGCGGTGCTGGACGCGGCAGGCGGCCTGAGTGCTGAGGACGAAGAGGTGATGGCGCTGATCAGGCCCTACCCGCATGTGCTGATCCTCAACAAGGACGATCTGGGCGCCCAGCCCAGCCTGCCAGAGGGCATCCGCGTCAGCGCCCTGACCGGCGAGGGCTTGGACGCGCTGCGGGCGGCCATTGCAAAGGCCGCCGGGCAGCCGGGGGAGGGCGCCTTGGTCAATGCCCGGCACATGGCGCTGGCCCGTCAGGCCGCGGGCAGCCTGGGGCAGGCCGCGCAGGCCATGGCGGAGGGCCAGCCGCTGGATCTCTGCGCTGTCGATCTGCATGCCGCGCTCTATGCCCTGGGGCAGATCACGGGCGAGCAGGTGGACGACGCGCTGCTGGACCGGGTCTTCGCCCGCTTCTGCGTGGGCAAGTAGCATGATGAGCAAACGCAGCATTTTTGCGCGCGGCATGAAGGACGCCATCCCGGTGGCGCTGGGCTATCTGGCGGTCTCCTTCGCCTTTGGCCTAAGCGCCAGCAAGCTGGGCATCAGCACCCTGGCCGCCAGCCTGATGAGCTTTAGCAACCTGACTTCAGCGGGGCAGTTCGCAGGCGTCTCGCTGATCGGCGCCGGCACCACCGCGCTGGAGCTGGCCCTGACGCAGTTGGTCATCAACGCCCGCTACTTTTTGATGAGCTGCGCGCTGTCGCAAAAGCTGCCGCAGGATACGCCCTTCTGGCAGCGGGCGCTGATGGGCTGGGGCGTCTCTGACGAGATATTCGCGCTGTCGGTCAGCTATCCCGGCCGCTTGTCACCCTGGTACAGTTTTGGCCTGATGGCCGCCTGCATCCCCGGCTGGACGCTGGGCACGCTGCTGGGGGCCACGCTTGGCGCGGTGCTGCCGGGCAATGTGCTAAGCGCCCTGGGTGTGGCGCTTTACGGCATGCTGACGGCGGCCATCCTGCCAAAGAGCCGGCATGACACCGTCATCGCGCGCATCGTGATCAGCGCCATGGCCGTCAGCGGGCTGTTTTACCTGCTGCCGCCGCTGCAGGTGGTGCCGGGCGGTCTGAAGATCGTGCTGCTGACGCTGGTGCTGACCAGCTTTTTCGCGCTCAAGTACCCGCTGCGCGAGGAGGCTGAGTGATGGGCGTCTATCATGGCATATTGCTGATGGCGGTGGTCACCTACTTGATCCGCGCGCTGCCGCTGGTGCTGCTGCGCCGCCAGATCACAAACCCCTTCATCCGCAGCTTTTTGTACTATGTGCCCTATGTGACGCTGGCTGTCATGATTTTCCCCGATGTGCTGCTGGCCACTGACAGCCTGTGGTCGGCGCTGGCGGGCTTTGGCGCCATGGTGGCGCTGAGCCTGATGCAGCGCAACATGTTCCTGGTGGCCACGCTGTCCTGCCTGGTGGTCTTTCTGATCGAAAGCCTGATATGAAGCCTCAAAGCATGCTATACTGTCAGGACAGACTGTCCTGCAAGGGAGTGAGCAGCATGAAAAGGGTCCACTACATCACCGGTGCCGCCGGCTATCTGGGCAGCTGGGTGGCCCGCTACCTGTTGGAAGCGGGGGAGAGCGTCCGTGGCCTGGTGCTGCCGGGCGATCCCTTGGCCGCGCATTTGCCAGAGGGCATTGAGCAGGTGGCGGGGGATCTGTTAAAGCCGGATGATCTGGCCCGCTTCTTGGAGGTGGGGCAAGAGCGAGAGCGCCTGATCATCCACTGCGCGGGCATGATCTCCATGAGCATGAAGCCGGTGCAGAAGGTCTTTGATATCAATGTGACGGGTACCAGCAATCTGCTGGCGCTGGCTGAAGAGCTCAAAGTACGCAAGTTTGTCCATGTCAGCAGCGTGCACGCCCTGCCCGAGCTGCCCCATGGCCAGACCCAGCGCGAGGTCAAGCGCTTTGACCCGCAGCCCCTGGTGGGCGCCTATGCCAAGACAAAGGCCATCGCCAGCCAGGCGGTGATGGACGCGGCTGACCGAGGCCTTGAGGCCTGCATGATCCACCCCTCGGGCATCTTTGGCCCTGGCGACTGGGCGGTGGGGCACTTCGCCCAGCTGTCTGTGGACTATGCCAAGGGCAGGATGCCTGCCGGCGTGCAGGGCGGCTACAGCTTTTGCGATGTGCGTGATGTGGCCAGGGCCGCCATCAGCGCGCTGACGAAGGGCGAGCGGGGTGAGGGCTATATTGTGGCCAGCTACTATGTCACGGTGCGCCAGATATTTGACGCCCTGCATGCCCAGCTGGGCGGCAGGCCTGTGCGGCTGATGCTGCCCCTCTGGCTGGCCAGGCTGGCGCTACCCATCTTCTGGCTGTATTACCGCCTGAGCGGCAAGCGCCAGGTGGTCACCAGCTACGCGCTGTATACATTAGGCGCCAACGGCGACTTTGACAACAGCAAGGCCAGGCGGCAGCTGGGCTTTGATCCGCGCAGCTTTGAGGAATCCATGCGCGACAGCGTGGCCTGGCTGCGCGAGGTGGGCAAAATATAGAGCAAAGGCGGCAGACATGTCGACGACTCCTGGACAAGAAAGCAGTTTCAAAACGCGCCTGGCCAGCCGCATCGGCTCGGGCTGGCTGCTGCCGGGCGATGAGAGCAACAGCTCCCGGATCGCCCTGGTCTATCACAACCTCACCGCCAACGTGGTGGGCAACCTGGTGGGCGGCAACTTTTACACCGGCCTGATGCTGCTGCTGCATGCCGATGACGCCTTTGTGGGCCTGATGACCATCTTTAACTTCGGCGCCAACCTGCTGCAGCTCTTCTCGCCCTATGTGCTGGAGCGCTTTGACAAGCGCAAGGGGATCATCATCGCCCTCAAGATGCTGATCCACCTGTTCAACATCGTGCTGCTGGGCCTGGTGCCCTTCTTCCCGGCTGAGACCCAGGTGCGGCTGATGTTTTTCGCCGCCTTCACCCTGGCGCTGCACACCATCAACGCCTTCATGGCGCCTGGCATCACGGTGTGGCATATCGCCCACATACCGGCCAAGGTGCGGGTGAGCTATTTTTCTCTGGTCTCTGTCACCAATGGCATCGGCATCGCCGCGGTCAACTACCTGGCGGCGCTGTTGGTCGACCGCTTCAAGGCGAATGGGCAGGAGCTCTGGGGCCTGGAGACGCTGCGCATCCTTGCGCTTGTGATCGCCGTCATTGATGTGGCGCTGCTGTTTCGCATCAAGGAGCTGCCCCGGCAAAAGGCGTCGCGCAAGATCAACCTGAAGGATTTGTTCATCAAGCCCTGGGGGGAGAAGCTCTACCTGCGCACGGTGCTGGTGGTCTTCCTCTGGAGCATCATCGTCAACCTGCCCGGCCCCTACTACCAGGTCTATCTGCTGCGTGAACTCAAGATCGACTACTCCTACATCACCGGCATCGCGGCCTTCAATGTGGTGATGCTGACCCTGTTTACGCCCATCTGGCGCAAGGTGTTCCTCAAGCACGGATGGCTCAAGCCCCTGTCGGTGGCTGTCTGGATGCTGGCGCCGCACTACGCGCTGCTGGGCTTTACATCGCCTGGGCGCCCCTATCTGTATGCCATCGCCATGATATGGATCTTTGTCTGCACCAGCGGCATCAACCTGGCCTTCACCTCCGTGGCCTATGTTAACCTGCCCGCCGACAACCAGACGCTATATATCGGCTTCTTTGCCACCGTCAACAACCTGGGTGCCTTGTCCGCCGCCATGATCTCCCGTGCCTTCGTCACCAATCTGGAGGGCCTGCGCTTCTCTTTCCTGGGCGTAGGCTTTGGCGAAAAGCAGCTGATCGTGCTGATCACAGGCGTCCTGATGGTAGGCGTGGGCCTGGGCATCCATTGGGTGTATAAGAAAAACCTCGCCGCACAAGTGGAAGTGTAGCGAGGTTAATATGGCATGGTGGCCGATCAGATCACATCCGGCGGTATCTGCGGTCGTGGGCCAAAGTAGTCCAGCATCTGCTGATCGCTCAGTTTGAACCAGTCCTTGACCTGGCCCCAGTAGATGTTGGGCCTTTTTTTGACCACATTGCGCAGACGATCCACGCGCCTATTCCAGTAGCGCAGTGTGCCATCCACCGTCTGGGGCTGATCCACGTCGATGTTCTTGAGGTTCTGCGAGGCCCAGCGCTCAAAGTGGATGGGCATCTCAGGGGCCAGAATGTCATAGCTTTCCTGTATCTGCTGCAGCATGAACTCAGTTGTCAGCTGCCTGAACAGCTCACCCGCCCGGCGCAGGTATTTGTCCTTCATCTCGGCGTTCTCCAGCAGCTTGACGATGATGGTGTTGTCAAACTTGGTGTGTGTGCCCATGCCCTTGGGATCCAGCGTGTTCTTGACGCCGTTGGGCTCGGAGGAGAACAGGCCGTAATCCATGTCGAATATGATCCACTTCCACTTACCACCGTCTACGCGGTAGAAGCGCACATTGCCAAGGTCGGTGTTGTTAAAGAAGCTCTCCAGTATCATCCAGTCAAAGAGGCTGTCCACATCCACATTGTCCAGGATATACTGCAGATCCTCCCCCTTTGTGCCGGGGGAGAGTGTCTTGATCTTGGCGATCATGGCGCGGTACTCAGCATTGCTGCCAAAGTAGGGCGTGCTGTTGCGCTCGATGATGGTCATGTTGTTGGCTTCTTCCAGAGGCAGGCCCTCATGCTGGGCCACGAAGTAGCGGCTCACCCGCTCGCGCAGGTTGTAGTGGCCCCAGTACTGGCCATTGATATAGACGATGACCGGGCGCCAGGCCTGGTGGATGACATTGACACCGACCTTGTCCATCAGGCGGGACTGCACGCCGTCCACCATGCGGGTCCAGACCTGGTCATTGCCCGAGTTGCGCAGCACGATCGACTTGTACTGCTCAAAAGGCCTGTCTTCAAAGAATTTGGCGTCAAAGAACTTGTTGCCGTAGTAGGCCTTGGCGATGACCTTGAGCGACTTTTGCGGCATGTCCAGCGAGAACTGGCCGATCAGCGCAGCGTTGGCGCCTTGGGACACGATGGTCTCCCCGGTCTGATTGTCAAACATCTCCAGATAGCCCCGGCGCTGCTCCTTGCCGTGCAGCCTGTAGGTGGGCTCGGGGTTTTTGAAGGCGACGGACTTATAGGCCTTCAGATCGATCGGGCTGCCGTCGGGGTGGTTGCCGGCGGCGAATATGCCCCTGGCAGGATCCCACAGATCCACCGGGTCGACCGTGAGGGCGACCACCGGCAGTGTGTAATAGGTTTTTAGCACATAGGTGGCCGTGATGATGTCAGACGGTCTCAGGCCCGGCGTGAAGGCGCGGGCGCGCAGCGCGGTGGTGTCCTTGATCTCAATGGGCGTGGTGTAGTCCATGCCCTTGTCAAGGGTCGGCACGCTGCCGTCGAGCGTATAGCGGATGCGCTGTCCGGGCTGCGCCGTGATGGCCACCGAGATGTTGTCGGCATAGAGGCCGCCGGGCAGCGAGAAGGCAGGGCGATCAGCAAAGCCCAGGAAGCCCTCGCCATTGGGGGCGCCGGGGCTGGGGGCATCGAAATAAAAAAAGCCGTCCTTGCCGGCGATGCGTCCATAGGAGATATCGGTGGGCACCTCCGGCAGGATGGCGCGATCCAGCACCCTGCCGGTCGCGTCCGACAAGGTCAGCACCTCGCCTCCAGCCCTTTTGAGGGCAAAGCTGGCATGCAGCTGGGCGGCGTTAGTGCCAGGCGTCTTGCTTTTGTCCAGCATGACCACCTTATATTCACCCGGATAGATCGCCACCCCCTGGGGCACGCGCCACTTGCTGGGCCAGTTGATGTTGTCGGAGATGCCCCAGCCGGACATGTCCTGCACCTGGTCGCTGTCGTTGTAAAACTCGGCCCAGTCGCCCGCCCTTTGACCGGCGGCCGCGGGGAAACTATCGTTGGAGCTCATCAATTCAGAGATGATGACGCCGGTCTTGTTGAGGCTGCGCAGGTACTTCTCCGCCGTGGCAGCGCCCGCCGCCGTGTTGGCCACACCAGGGGTGGCGATGGTAAACACGCGCCACTGGTCGGTGGCCGGGTCACGGCCATAGCTTTGATCCGCCGGCATGCTGCTGTACTGCACCCTGTCGATCAGCTGGCCCAGCTTGGTGCTCAACACCAGGGTCTCGCCCTGGGCGGCCAGTGAGAAATTACTGTGCGGGAAGCCCTGGGGGCTGACCTTGTCCTTGCCCGAGCAGAAGACCACATAGTAGCCACCGGCCGGGATGACAGCCTCCTGCGGGAAGAGCCATTTGACCGGCCTGTCCGGGTTGTCGCTCAGCGCCAGGTTGCCCAGGGGGATGTCCCGCGTGCCGCGGTTGTGCAGCTCCACCCAGTCGCTCAGATCGCCATCCTCATCGCGCAGCCCGGTGCGCGGCGCTGGCATGACCTCGTTGATCACCAGATCGCCCGGTGCCACCACATACTGCGCCAGGTAGGCCTTGTGGCCCTCCAGATCATTGGGGAAGCCGGGGGAATAGGCCTCGCTCTTGGCAAAGCTGCCGTCCTCCTGCAGGGCATAGACCTCGTTTGAGTTAAGCGTGGGCACGGTGACGGCATTCATCACATGGCCGCGGGTATCAAAGAGGAAGAGGTTGGCCGCGATGGAGCTGATCTTGAACTTGGCGTGGAAGGGGCGGCCGGGGTCATTCTGATTGCTGTTGTCAGCATAGACGATCACCCGGCCGTCAGGCGGCAGGATGTGGCTTGGAAAGATAAACTTGGCCTTGTCCGAGCGGTTGGACAGGCTGATGTCCTTGAGATCCATGGGAGCTGAAGTGCTGTTCCACAATTCCAGCCAGTCGGGGAAGTTGCCCTTCTCGTCTGGCAGCGCGCTGCCATTTGCGCTCATCACCTCGCTGATGACCAGGCCCTGATGGCTTGTCTCTGATACGCCCTCGGCCGTGACATTCAGCGCGCGCTTGGTCGGCTCCTTGGGCGATATGATGATCAGCGCGGCCAGCAGCAGCGCGAACAGCACCAGGATGCCCAGGCGCTTTTGCCTTTGCCTGCCGCGGCGCGGCCGGGAGCGGGGGGACGAACGCATATCAGTGCTCCTTTATCATCGGGATGACTCAGTGTACTCGCGCAGCACGAAGATGGTTTCACCGGGGTTGAAGCTGCTCTCAAAGCGCAGGACCTTGGGGTGGCGCAGGTATTCCTCGCGCAGCATGTCCTTGATGGCGCTGCCCTGACGGTAGCCGTGGATCACGCGCAGGCGGTAGTCCGCGCGGGTGGCGCGCCGCAGGGCGCTGTCCACCATCACCCTGGCCTGGTAAAGGGTCTTGCCGTGCAGATCGACTTCCAGCATGCCTACCCCCATCGCACTACATTATAGCAAAGCATTGCCAAAAAGAGCAAGTTTCGTCATCGATTGATACACTTAGTTCACATTTGTGAGGCTGCGCAGGATGAGGTCAAGGTAGTCAGCGGCGATATCCCGCTGGGTGTGCATGTAGAGCATCCGCGTGCCCACGGCGTCCTCGATCTCGTTGAAGACCAGGCCGCCCTGATGGTAGATGAAGTCGATGCCCACCAGGCCCACCTGCAGGCGACTGAGCACCTGCTGCACATAGCCCCTTGCCTCGTCTGGCAGCGGGATGGGCTTGGACTGCGCGCCCAGGCCCACATTGCTGCGGAAATCGTCCTCTGAATAGCGCAGCATGGTGGCGATGATCTCACCCCCCAGCACGTAGACGCGCATGTCCTTGCCGAGGCTGTCGCACAGCGGCTGCACCACCGCGCTGTCCGGGGCAAGGCTGGCCAGCGCCTGGCGGTAGCCAGCCTCGTCCTGCGCCAGGTAGACCTGCCGCCCACCGCAGCCTGAGGAGGCCTTGACCACCACCGGCCAGGGGAAGGGCTGCTGGAAGGCCGTCTGATCCACAAAGGCGCTGTCCATCATGGGCAGAATGCCCGAAAACAGTTGGTGCGTGCGCCGCTTGTCATTGGCGATCTGTGACAGCCGGGCATTGTTGAACACAGGCACTTTCAGGGCCTCCAGATGGGCGCTCAGTAGGGGCAGGGGGGCCCGCATTACCACAATGTCGGGCAGGCTTTAGGCCC
>CAKTTM010000026.1 GCA_934615145.1 uncultured Clostridia bacterium
AACATGCAGCAGGCAATCAGGGCCGCACCCAGCAGCACTAGACCGATCAAGTGGCCAATGACAAGGGGCCAGTCCGGGGCGGCATAGAAGGCTGTCACCA
The DNA here is from genome assembly GCA_934615145.1 of uncultured Clostridia bacterium. GTDB lineage: Bacteria > Bacillota > Clostridia > Christensenellales > Aristaeellaceae > UBA1038. Next base: position 101 of record CAKTTM010000026.1, read on the forward strand.
CAGCCACCAGCAGGGTGGATGAGACCGCGATCATGAAGACGCAAAGGGCAGCCAGATACTTGCCCAGGATGATGCCGCTGCGAGAAACAGGCGCTGTCAGCAGTATCTGATCGGTGCGGGCCTGCTTGTCCTCACTCATCAGGCGCATGGTCAGGATAGGCACCAGAAAGAGAACGACAGGAAACAGCAGCCTGAACAAGGTGGATAAGTCAGCATTGCCGCCAAAGAGATTGTAAGTAAAGTAATAGTAGCCGGTGAAGAAGAAAAGCACAGCCACAAACACATAGCCCAGTGAGGACTGGAAGTAGGCGCGCAGTTCGCGGCGGAAGATCGCTGTCATGCCTGCGCCTCCTGCTTGCTCACCAGCCTGAGGAAGATATCTTCCAATGTGGCCTCGCCCCCGTCTGTCTGCAGCAGGGGAATGCCAGCGGAAGCCAGCGCGTGGAATACCGCCTCCCGCAGATCCTGCCCCTGCGCTCCCCAGAGCTCAACATCCACGCTCTGGGCTTCGAAGCTGCCAAGTGCTTGACAGCTGATCCCTGGCAAGCCTGCCAGAGCCGCGATAACTGCCTCCTGGCTGCCCCGCGCGCGTATGCGCAGGTGATGGCTCCGCCTGGTTTGCTCGGCCAGGTGCTCCGGGCTGTCATCGGCGATCAGTCGGCCTTCTTTGAGCACGATGACACGCTGGCAGAGTTCCCGGATCTCAGAGAGTATGTGTGAGGAGATCAGCACCGTGGCAGTCTGCCCCATCTGCCTGATCAGGCCTCTGATCTCAAGTATCTGTGAGGGGTCGAGCCCAACGGTGGGCTCATCCATGATCAGGACAGCGGGATAGCCGGCCAGCGCTTGCGCAAAGCTGACCCGCTGCCGATAGCCTTTGGAGAGGTTGCGTATCAAGCGGCCCTTCATCTGACCCAACCCGGTCCGCTCGCACAGCTCAGAGATATGCGCCTTTCGCCAGGCAGGGTCACTGTTGAGCGTCTTGAGATCGCAGATGAAGTTCAGATACTCTTTGACGCGCATGCCGCTGTAGAAGGCGGGCTGCTCTGGCAGGTAACCTATATGCCGCTTGGCCTTCGTTGGCTCCTTGCTGATATCAAAGCCGTTAATCAGTGCCCGGCCGCTGGTGGCACCCAGGTAGCCGGTCAGTATGTTCATGGTGGTGGACTTTCCAGCCCCGTTGAGACCAAGCAGGCCCACGATCTGCCCCGGACCAATGGCAAAGCTGACGTCATCAAGCGCCGTTTTGTCACCAAAGCGTTTGACCAGGTTCTGTGCTTCGATCAAGGGTCAGGCTGTTCCTTTCATGCCCTCAGAAGGGAAAATAATCCTGGAGCTCCTGCTGATTGAGCTGTCGTCCATACTCACAAACTTCCAGGGCTTCAGCGCTGGTCGCCAGCCTTCCGCGTTCACCATACTTGCTGATCAGCTGGCTGCGCCAGGCGTCGGCATAGGCGCTGCCATCGGTGCCAAAGCGCCCTTGGCGCAGCCATTCCAATCGTCCATCCTCATCCTGGGGAATGGCGGCCATGTTCTCGCCTGCCACCCAGGGCAGCCACTCATAGACTTGAGAGGTATGCTGATGAAACATCAGCAGCTTTTGCTGCGCCAGGTCGCTTATGTCAAAGACCAGATCAGGCGAGAAGGGCGCGGGTTTCTGGAATCGATCCGCCTTGTAGAAGATGGCTGGCATCCGTTTCATCGCCGGTGTCAGCGGACAGATGGCCGGCACCATCAGCAGGTAGGAGCAGTCCTGTACCAGCTGAGAGGTATTGCGGTGGTCGGTATGGTAGTCATTGGGCCGATGGGTGATGATCACATCCGGCGCGAAGCCGCGGATGGCCCGCATCAGCATGTCCCGCTCGTGCAGGCCTGTGGTCAGGCGACCATCGTCAATGTCCAGAATCTGGTAGGCAAAGCCCGTCAGTTTACTGACCTTACGCGCTTCCTGCGCGCGCCTGAGCACCATGGCGGCCCCCGGCGTCACATGATGACCGGCAGAGCCGTTGGTCACAGACAGGAACATGATTTGCCAGCCCTGTTCCTTTAGCCGCAGGGCAATGCCACCCACGCTCTCACAGTCATCCGGGTGCGCGCCGATGACCATCAGCCGGCGCGCGTCAATGCTGCTATTCTTTGTTGTCATTTATTTCTTCCACAGGTCCCAGGGCTTGGTCACCGTGGCGTGGAAGGGCAGCTCCACCTTGCGGCCCAGCTTGGCCGAGGCGTAGGCAGCGTAGAGTATCTCCAGCACCGCCCTGCCGTCCTCACCGGTCACCAGGGGCTGATCGCCCGTGCGCACGCAGTGAATGAAGTGCCTAAGCTCATTGGGATAGCCCTGGTTATAGGCCTCCTCAAAGATCGGGAAGGTCCAGCCCTGGGTGCTGCCCGCCTTTTCGCTGGCATAGTCATAGCCGTCCAGGCTATAGACGGTGGATGAGTTGCCGCGGAACAGGTCACCAAAGGCCACGCCCTTGGTGCCCAGGATCTCCATATGGTCATCCATGCCGCCCTGCTTGCACCAACTATTCTGAGCCAGGCCAGTCACCTTGCCGTGCGGCGTCTCAAACTCGACCAGCACCAGCGAATGATCCTCGGCGTCCGTATCATGCATGATCTGACTCAGGTCAGCATAGACGCTCTTGACCGGGGCATTCTTGAGCATCCAGCGGAACCAGGCGAAAGCATGGCAGCCCATGTCCATGAGCACACCGCCGCCTGCCTTGTCGGCCTCATAGAACCAGCGGCTGTGCGGGCCTGAATGCTGCTCCGCCTGCTTGAGCATGAAGATATCGCCCACAGCGCCGCTCTCCACGATGGCGCGTACGCGCTCATACTTGGGCGCAAAGCAAAGCTCCTCCGCGTACATGAGGAATTTACCATTGGCCTTGCAGGCGGCGATCATCTCATCAGCCTGCTCCAGCGTCAGGCACAGCGGTTTCTCGATGATCACATGCTTGTTGGCTTTGGCTGCCGCCATGCAGGCCTCGTAGTGCAGGTAGTTGGGCACGCAAATGTCCACCACATCACAGTCCACCGTCTCCAGCAAGGTCTCGATGTTGTCAAAGTGATGGGGGATGCCGTGCTTGGCGGCAAATGTCGCCGCGTTCTGGGCGCTTCTGGAATAGACAGCCACCAGCTCAGCGTCGGGCATAAATCGGGTATAGCTCTCGGCATGGATCTGGGCGATAAAGCCTGAACCAAACAACGCGACCTTGGTTTTACTCATGATGATCCCTCCAGGTTAATATATTGAGGCACTGCGGCCTAAAAAGACAAAAGCGCGACAGATGAACAGATACCTGAAGAAACGGGATAAATAAACATTTTCGATGATTTCGCTCATTGTAGACCAACAATCATCGTTTTGCAAGGGGGAAAGGAAGGATAAAACAGTTCCTGCACAAGCGCGGGCAGCGCTTTCATTCTCTATCGATTGCCTGGCAATTGCGTTTTGGGTATAGTAGCATGCATGGTGAGCAAAGAGACTCAGCGAGTTGGAGGTGTCCAGTTGGCGGCAATCAGACAAATCACTCGTCAGGAAGCGCGGCGCTTCATGCTGATGAAGCACGGTTTGATCGGCTGCAAGCGGTTTTCCGGCAAGGCTGGGGTCATGGATTTTGTGCGGCAGGTGGGCTGCATTCAGTTTGATCCCATCGATGTCTGCGGGCGCAATCCAGACCTGGTGCTGCAGTCAAGGGTGCAGGACTATGGCAAGGCCATGCTCGATCAGCTGCTGTACCAGAACCGGGCGCTGGTGGACTATTATGATAAAGAGATGTCCATCTTCCCAGTGGCGGACTGGCCGCATGGTGCGCCCGTCCGGGCCTGGCATCAGCAAAGCGAGCGCAGCCACAGCCAGCTGCAGGAGGCCCTGCCCGCCCTGCTGGCCGAGATCAGGCAGCGAGGGCCGCTGAGCGCCAGGGACATTGAGATGCACGACAAGGTGGATTGGTACTGGGGCAGCAGCCGCCTGGCCCGCGCGGGGCTGGAGCATCTGTACTACCGCGGCGAGCTGGGCATTCATCACAAAAGAGGCACTCACAAATACTATGACCTGATCGAGCGGCTGCTTCCTGCTGAAATCCTTGGCCAGCCCTATCCCCATGCGGACCAGGCCACGCGCCAGCTGTGGCAGCTGCGCCGCCGCATCCGCGCTCTGGGATTGGCCTGGGATAGGGCCTCAGCCGCCTGGCTTGGTATTGCGGACTTCGCGACGCCCAGGCGCAGGCAGGCCTTTGCGGCGCTGACGGCAGCGGGGGAGATCACTCCGCTGAAGGTGGAGGGCCTCCGCGACGCCTTCTATTGCCTGAGCGCTGACTTGCCCTTGCTGGAGCAGGCATTATCAACTCAGGAGCAGGCACCGCGCTGTGAGCTGATCGCGCCGTTGGACAACCTGATTTGGGATCGCAATCTGATCAAGGCGCTGTTTGATTTTGACTATACCTGGGAGATATACACCACCCCCGCCAAGCGGAAGTATGGCTACTATGTGCTGCCTTTGCTGCAGGGCGAAAACTTCATTGGCCGTGTGGAGCCAGTCTTTGACCGCAAGACGGGAAGAGTTACCGTCAAGGGCCTGTGGTACGAACCAGAAGTGAAGCCCGGCAAGCGACTGACCGCCGCGGTGGACAAGGCGCTGGCAGGCTTTGAGGCTTTTCACAGGCGGGCATAGCGGGGACGCAAAAGAGCCACCGACAATCAAGCGGTGGCTCTTTTGCGTATCGAACGCTTAGAAGCAGGTGAAGGCGCCGTCGATGATAAAGTCAGAGCCTGTGGTGAAGGGACTGCTGTCGCCGGCCAAATACACGGCAATGGCCTGCAGCTCCTCCGGTTGGCCCAGGCGGTGCAGGGGCGCCATGGCGTTCCACTGGGCGATCAGCGGCTTGAGGGACTCCGAATTGAGCGTCAGCTCGGTACCGATATAGCCCGGGCTGATCGAGTTGACGCGCACATTGTGCTGCGCCCACTCGATGGCCAGGGACTTGGTCAGCTGGATGACCCCTGCCTTGGAGGCGTTGTAGGCGCACTGGGGCTGGGGCACATTGACGATATGCGCGGACATCGAGGCGGTATTGATGATGGAGCCGCCGCCCTGGGCGATCATCACGCGCCCGGCGGCCCGCGCCGTCAGGAAGACGCCTGTCAGGTTGACATCGATCACCTTTTGCCACTGGGCCAGTGTCATCTCGCTGGCGGGGATATTCATGCAGATGCCAGCATTGCAGAAGGCGACATCCAGGCTGCCAAAGTCTTTGACGATCTGCGCGATCACGCCGTCCACCTGCGCCTCATCCGTCACATCCGCCTGATAGGCCTTGACCTGCCTGCCGGTAGCGGACGCGATGGCCTGCGCGGCCTGATTGGCCTCCTGCAGATCCATATCGACCAAGGCGATATCGCTGCCAGCCTCAGCCAGGCCAGTGGCGATGGCCTTCCCAATGCCGCGCGCCCCGCCTGTGATCAGACTGATTTTGCCGTCCAGCCTCATTTTCTCCAGAATGCCCATGATAAACCTCCGCTGCGGGCTGCCCCGCCTGTTGTATATGGTATGGCTTGTTTGAGACAAGCTGAGTATAGGGCCGCGCCAAAGGCCTGTCAAGGCATCTTAGGCGTGGTGGGTGTCATCCTGTATGATCAGTTGATTCTCATCATAGAAGGCGCGGTAGTGCAGCGGCGACATGCCCTTGCGCTGCTTGAACTGCACCTGGAAATTGGACTGGTTGGCATAGCCCACCATCTCTGCCACCCGATAGATGGGCAGATCGGTGGTGCACAGCAGCCGGCAGGCCTCATTGATGCGCAGTGCTGTCAGATAGCCCGAGGGGGACACGCCCATCTGCTTTTTGAACATATGTGACAGATAATAATAGTTGATATGGAAGTGATCCGCCACCGCCTGCATGGACAGCTTTTGCGCGTAGTGCCGCTCAAAGTATTGCTGTATCTGCATGATCAGCGAGTCTGGCTCGGCCTTGTCGATGTGAGCGTGCTCGGCGTCCAGTATCCTGAGCACCAGCAGCACGACCGACAGCATCAGGTTCTGCGCGATCTGGTCAAAGCCCAGCCGCCTGCCTTCAGCCTCGGCAAAGATCATGCTCATTAGCCTCTGGATAGCCGGGGCGTCCTCGCCCGCCTGGAAGGTGGGGGAGAGGCCCAGGGGCAGCAGGCAGGAAGGCTGCAGGCCTGATACCACGAATTCATCAAACTTGAGGTGGTAGAAGTAGGGTGTCGGGCCCTCGCTGTCAAAGCGCTCAGAGTGGCGCACGCCTGGGTTGTACAGCGCGATCGTGCCGGGCTCCAGCGGATAGCTTTTGCCGTCTACCTGGGTGCAGCCAATCCCTTCTACGATATAGAGCATCTCCATGGTGTTGGGGTGAGAGTGGCGCGGCATGGTATAGCCGGCGACATCGTTGCAGCGGCCCACGCAGCGCAGCACGGGGCTGCGCATGATCTGCAGCATCGGGCCGGAAAAGTCGAGCAAGTGAATGTTGGCCACAGCGGATACCTTTCTGGGTGGAGGGTAGACCAGTCGCCTGTGATGTGCTATACTGCATGCAAGATAGCGCGGACAATCGACCGGAAAGAACAACAAATCGCAATTACATCACGACAAAAAACTGGATGGTCTGCGGCAATATTATATCATAGAATGGAACAGTAAGGTGAGTATCAAAGGCTAAACTGCTAAATGTCATGCGTGCTGACATCGTTGTCATGATGCTGTTGAACTCAGGCGCCTGTGCTGGTTGCTCAGTGAGATCGAACTATACCAAACGGTAGTTTGGTGTAAATAGATGAAGGAGTGGAGCTTGATGAAGAAGTACCTGTCCCTGTTCCTGGTAGCCGTGATGCTGCTGACCCTGACGCCGATGCTGGCGATGGGTGAGGCGACGACCATCGCAGGCACGCCCCGGTCGCAGACCCTGGTGGTGGACCCCCTGATTGGAAAGACCGGCAATCCCTATCAGTGCAACCCCTACATGCCCGGCTCAGCCATGGACAATGGCCTGCACCAGATGATCTACTCAAACCTGTGGGAGATCAACACCATCACTGGTGAGCAGTACCCCGACCTGGCGGCCACCTTCCCGGAGCCCCTCAACGATGACCTGACCTCGTTTAAGGTGATGATCCGTGAGGGCCTTAAGTGGAGCGATGGCGAGACCTTCGACGCCAACGACGTGGTCTACACCTTCAACATGCTGCTGGAAAACAAAGACAGCATCGGCACGGGTGCCTCCCTGGCCACCTACATCAAGGATGTGGAGCTGGTCAACGACTACGAAATCATCATCAACACCCTTTACAGCTATCCTAAGCTCAGCCAGACCCTTGGCGTGACCGTCTGGGGCAACGGCTTCCGTCCGGTGCCCGAGCATGTCTTCTCCAAGATCGATGTGCTGACCGATCCCTACACCGACCCCATCTCCATCGGGCCTTACACCCTGGAAGACCGTGATCCCCAGGGCTACTGGCTGCTGTTCAAGAAGCGCGCCGACTGGCAGTACTCCGACGTGGGCGTCATCAAGGGTGAGCCCCAGCCTGAGTATGTGCTCTTCCAGAGCTTTGGCACTGAGGAGAAGCGCGTGATGGCGATGCTCAACAACGACATCGACATCCTCTGCGACATCACCCCCGAATCCTGGGAAGCACTGCAGCTGGGCAATGACAAGGTGCAGGCCTGGCTGGATGACTATCCCTACGGCTGCTTTGACGATCCCTGCGAGCGCGGCATCATGTTCAACACTGAGGTCGAGCCCTTCAACGACGCCAATGTGCGCTGGGCCATGGCGCTGTCGCTGGACATCGTGAAGGTGGCCATGGACACCTTCAACGGCCAGATGCGCGTGTCTCCCCTTGAGATGCCGCCGACCACCTACATGATGAACGCGGTGCATATGCCGCTGCGTGACTGGCTGATCGACTATGCCTTCGAAGATGGCTACAAGCCCTTTGACAAGGACTATGCGCTCAAGCTGGCCGACACCCTCAAGGATCAGGCCATCGAAGGCATCCCCACTGAGGAAGATGCCCTGGTTGAGCTCTTTGGCATCGGCTGGTGGAAGAATGACCCCGCCAAGGCCACCGAGCTGCTGGAGAACGCCGGCCTTAAGAAGAATGACGCTGGCCTGTGGACCTGGCAGGACAAGGTGCTGACCTTTGAGGTCATGGCGCCGGCCGACTTTGAGATGCAGTCCAACCGTCTAGCCTATGCCTGTGTGGATCAGTGGCGCAGCTTCGGCTTTGACGTGACCGTCCAGGCCGCTGACCAGTCCGTCTTCCATCCCGCCGCCAACACAGGCGACTACACCGCCGGCTCCTACTGGCCTGCCTGCGGCGTGCAGCTTGACTTCTACGGCAACCTGGCTGGCTGGCACAAGAACCTGATCGGCGAGCGCGGCAAGCCCAGCGCTGGCGCCGGTGCCCGCCTGGCGAGCGATCGTATCTCCGAGCTGCTCGACGGCATGGCCAAGCTGCCCTCCAATGATCCTGAGATCCAGACCTATGCCTTTGACCTGATGAAGGCCTTTGTTGAGGAGGCTGCCTGGCTGCCCATGTTTGGCACCACCAAGCTGGTCCCCGTCAACAACACCTACTGGACCAACTACGTCTCCGCCAAGAACGCCTATGACGGCCCCTGGTGGTGGTGGAGCTGCTTCAAGTTCCAGATGCCCGAGATCAAAGCGGTTGCGCAATAAGATCTCAGCATTGACTTAGTATCTGGCCGCGTGCAGCTGTGTTGGCGCAAGCGACATGGCTGCGCGCGGCCCTTTCCCATGGCGTGATGAAACCGCAAGGAGGCAAAGCGCTTGAAGTTTCTCAAACTGGTACTGACCCGCCTGCTCATCTGGGCGCTGACCATCTGGGTAGGCGTTTCCATTGTCTTTATCCTGCAGCGCATCATGCCCACCGATCCGGTGGAGGTGATGATCGGCAAGATCAGCGCTGTGGGTGCTCGCGTGACCCCTGAAGAGATAGACGCCACGCGCTCGGTGCTGCAAAAGCAGTTTGGCCTGGAAGGCACGCTGTTTGAGCAGTATCTGCTGAGCATGCGCCGCCTGCTCACCTTCGATTTCGGCCCCTCCTTTGCGATGTACCCCACCAAGGTGATGGATCTCATCAGCGCCTCCCTGCCTTTCACGGTGGGCTTGCTGCTGTTTACGACGCTGTTTTCCTGGGTGATCGGCAATGCCATCGGCCTGCTGGCCGGCTTCAAGAAGAACAAGTGGTACTCCAAGATGCTGGAAACGATCAGCCTGTGCATATATCCTATACCTTATTTTATCATGGCCCTTGTGCTGCTGATACTCTTTGCCTATGTCTACCGCTGGTTCCCGCTGATGGCGACCTTGCCCAGCAAGTTCGAGTTGAGTTGGGACTGGTTTAGCAAGGTGGCCCACAACTCCTTCCTGCCGGCGCTGTCTTTGATATTGTTGGGTTCTGGCTGGTGGATCATATCGATGAAGTCCCTGTCCAGCAATGTGGCAGAAGAGGACTTTGTCAGCTACGGCCGCATGAAGGGCTTGAGAGAAAGCACCATCGGATTTCGCTATGTGTTTCGCAACTCCATCCTCTCACAGGTCACCATGCTGGCGCTGAGCATGGGCAGCGTTTTTTCCGGCTCATTGATGACGGAGATACTCTTTGGCTATCCGGGCGTGGGCATGCTGCTGCAAAACGCCATCACATCATCGGACTATAACCTGATGCTGGGGTTGATCACCATCTCTATCTTTGCTGTTGCCACGGCCACACTGATCATTGACCTGATCTACCCCTTGTTGGATCCGCGCATCCGGCATGGCGGGACCGCTTAGGCAAGGAGGGAGAGCAGATGTCAAGACAGAACAGAGCCAGCTTCAAACAGGTTTGGGCCGCGATGAGCCTGCGCTTCAAGATAGGTCTGGGAATCGTCGCCTTCTTCCTGATCCTGGGCTTTATCGTGCCCCTGTTTGGCCCGGGCAACCCCACGGCGTTGGGCGTCTACCGCAAGGGCGCGCCGCCCAGCTGGCAGCATTTCTTAGGCACCAACCGCCAGGGACAGGATATCTTCTGGCTGCTGGTGGATTCGATCCAGAACTCCATGATACTGGGCATCACCGTGGCCTTTGCCGCCACCGTCATCGGCGTCCTGCTGGGGCTGACCTCGGGCTTCATCGGCGGCGCGCTCGACCGGGTGTTGATGTTCCTGTGTGATGCCATCATCGTGGTACCCTCGCTGCCCATCCTGATCCTGATGGGATCGGTGCTCAAGGGCCGCGCCTCCCTGATGATGATTGCGGGCATCCTGATTATCTTCAACTGGCCCTGGCCGGCGCGCCAGGCACGCAGTATGGCGCTGACCATCAGGGAGCGTGAGTTCATCAACACTGCCCGCTTCTCGGGCGAAAGCTGGTTTAAGATCGTCCGTGTGGAGATACTGCCCCATGTGCTGAGCTGGTCGATGGCCAACTTCATCAATACCATACTGGTGGCCATGGGCGCTGAGGCCAGCCTGGCAGTGCTGGGCCTGTCCAGCTCCACCACTGCCACCCTTGGCAACATGATCTTCTGGGCCAGGCAATACCAGGCGATACTACTAAAGCAGTGGATGTGGATAGGCTCGCCGGTGATGGCCATCATCCTGCTGCTGGTCGGTCTCTTCCTGACCTATACCGGCTACAGCGACTACACATCAACCAAGAGGGGGCGGTAGGCCGATGCTGCGAATTGACAATGTAAGTGCACAGTACAGCACCATCAAAGGCCCCGTTGCCGCCGTACGCAATACCAGCTTTGATATCTTCGACAACGAGATCTTTGGCGTTGCCGGCGAGTCGGGCTGCGGCAAGTCCACCCTGCTCAAGGTGATGTACGACCTGATACAGTTTCCCCTGGAGCTGTCCCAGGGCAAGGTGGTGCTGGAAAGCCCTGCAAGCAAGGACAAACCTGCCGTGCGGCTGGAAAGCGGCAGCATCTCCAAGGCCTGGTGGCAAAGCCTTTCCTACATCCCGCAGGCAGCCATGAGCGTGCTCAACCCCGTTTACAAGGTGGAGGAGCAGTTCTTTGAGATCATCAAGCGCCATCACGGCCGGCAGAACAAAGCCCAGATGCGGGAGAGGCTGGCCGCCTATCTGACGGAGCTGACCCTGCCGGTGGACATACTGGCCTCCTATCCCCATCAATTGTCCGGCGGCATGCGCCAGCGCGTGGTCATTGCCATGGCGACCTTTTTGGGCCCCAGCATGATACTGGCCGATGAGCCCACCACGGCGCTGGATGTGGTGGTGCAGCGCAACATCCTGATGATGCTGATGGAGCTGCAGCGTCGCATGGGCAATACCTTTGTGATCGTCTCCCACGACATGGGCGTGCATTATCAGATCACCAACCGTCTGGGCATCATGTACGCAGGCACCATGGTGGAGCTGGGCCCCACCGAGCAGTTGTTCGAGGACCCCCTGCATCCCTATACCCAGATGCTCATTGGCGCCCTGCCCAAGGTGGGTGATCACAGGCCCAAGGAGGGCATCCCAGGCTCGCCGCCCTCGCTGCGCCAGGCCATCGTGGGCTGCAGCTTTGAGCCGCGCTGCCCCAAGCGCATGGACATCTGCAAGACTGTTGAGCCCGCCTTTGTGCCGGTGCGCGCCGGCCGCTCCTGCGCCTGCCATCTGGTGGCGCCCGCGCTTTGAAGGACAGAGGAAGAGAGCATTCATGTCAATGAATTTACTTGAGATTAATCACATCAGCCGGGAGTTTCGCATCGGCAACTTTCTGACTGGCCGCAAGATGCTGGCGGTGGATGACATCAGCCTGAGCATCAGCGCCAGCAAGCCCACCATATTGGCCATCGTCGGAGAGAGCGGCTGCGGCAAGACCACATTGGCCAAGATCGCGCTCAAGCTGCTGCAGCCAAGTGCTGGTCAGCTGATGCTGGACGGCAAGGATGCCATCAAGGACATCGGCCACGAGGAATTTCGCCGGTTGGTACAGCCCATCTTTCAGAACCCCTTTGAGGCTTTCTCCTCCCGCCGGGCGGTGGAGAAGTATTTGATCGATACCGCCATGGCCTATGGTGGCGCCAGCAACCGCAAGCAGGCCATCGAAGCGGCCGACCGCGCGCTCAAATCAGTGGGGCTGAGCTATGATGTGGTGCGGGGCAAATACATGACGCAGTTCTCCGGTGGCGAGCTGCAGCGCGTCTCCATTGCC
>CAKTTM010000027.1 GCA_934615145.1 uncultured Clostridia bacterium
TGGCAGCGCTCACAATAAGTCATCTGGCGGCACCTCCTCATTCTGTAGGCTCATTATATCACATGCGCACATGGTTGAGACCCGCGCATGAAAAAACCGCCGGTATGTTCTATCCGGCGGTGTTTGTCGTGGCGGCGGTAGGCCTTGGCACTCTCGATGCGTCGGCTGCTCGGGTCACAGGGCCAGGTCGCGCGCTGCAGTTGATTGTCTAGCTTTTGCTGTTTCTTGCTGCGCTTTTCTTTGGGCACATAGGCCTTCATGGGGCATCACCTCAGTGATATTATACCCTATCTGGTACATGCCTTCAAGGCGCGCTGGGGTGGCGCTGGTAGGGGTCCTGGCCCAGATCCCGCAGGCGGCGATCGACGGTGCGGTTGAGCATCCGGGCCACCAGGCGCGCGACCAGGCCGGGCATGGGCCCGTTGGCGCGCTCGTAGAGGCTGTCGGGCGAGGGCTCGCCTGCCATCACATGCTGTGTGAAGCGCTCAAAGGCGGGCACCATGCGCTTGTGGGAGAGGTGCTTTTCCAGCGGCTGGCCGTCCAGCATCGCGCCGCCGCCCAGCACAAAGCCACCCTCCCAGCGCAGGCCCACATCGCGGCAGAACAGCTGCAGCGTGCGCAGCCCGGACAGATGGGTGTGCACATAGGGCATGCCGCCGTTGATGATGCCGTAGAGGCGCTTGCCCTTGAGCCTGTCACTGTGCTGGGCGGCCTGCTCCAGCAGGGCGATCAGCGGCCCGGGCCAGGTGTTGATATAGCTGGGCCCGCTGATCAGTATGCGCTTCGCCTGCGCCATGGCCTCAATGATGTCATCGGCCTTATCTGTCCTGAGCGTCATGATCTGCCCGCCGGCTGCTGCCCGCCGGCTGCTGCCTGCACGCGCTGCAGCAGCATCATGCTGGTGCCTTTGGCCCGGGGGCTGGCGCATATCATCAGCAGATCATTACCTCTTGCCTGCTTATCCATGGGCGATCACCTCCGCTGCCTTTTCAATGACCGTGATGTCGGCATCCTCCGGCAGCACCAGACATTGGCCTTGTCTATCCATAATGCGCAGCTGCTCGGCATGCAGCTGGCGCAGCGCCTGCTCGCCGGCGGCGTCGGCTGCCTTTGTCGTGGCCAGCAGGTGCACGCGGAAATCCTGCGGCAGCATCATACCCTTGACCAGCTCGCCCCCGCGCACCCGGTAGTGCACATCGCCCAGGGTGCACATCCTGTCCATCAGGGTCTTGACCAGGCTGCTGACGCTGCCAAATCTCAGCGGGCTCAGCCACACCAGGGCCTGGCTGCTGGCGATGCGGCTGAGCAGGTCTGCCATATCGTCGTTAAGCACACAGCGGCCGAAGGTCTTGCCGCTGCAGCTGCCACAGGCCGTGCAGGGCAGCACCCGCAGCACGGAGGCGTCGATGCACTGGGCCTCGCGGCCGGCGGCCCTCAGCGCCGCGGTCAGAGGGCCGGCTAGCGCCAGGGCGCCGGCGTCTGATATCAGGGTGATCATGCCTCCTCCTCCTTGCCAGGCTTCTGCAGGGCGATCAGGTTCTTTTCCAGGCTCAGCAGGGTGCGCAGGGTGACGGCGATGTCCTCCTCCGGTATGCCGGCGTAGATCTGCCGCATGAAGCGCTGGCTCCCCTCCTGGTAGCGCAGGTCAAGGGCCTGCACCTTGTCCGTCTGGCGCACCAGGGTGCGGCGCATGTCCTGGGGATCCTTGACCAGCTGGACAAAGCCGGCCTTCTCCAGGCGCAGCAGTATCTGCTTGGCATTCTGGTGCGAGCTGCCCACCGCCTGGGCCAGCTCCGACACCCCAGGCGGCGACTCATACAGCGTCAGGCCCAGCAGCATCAGCCACTGCTTCCAGCTGAGCTCCTCAAAGACCTGGTTGCCGATGGCCTGCAGCCGGTTGGCAAAGGCATTGAGCAGGCCGAAGAGATAATAACTGTCCGGGATCGCCCCCTGGGGCCGCAGCGCGTCTTGGCTCATGACATCCTCCAAATAGATAACACATTACCTAATTGAGTATAAACAAAGCGCTCTGTATTGTCAAGGGCTTTAGCTCGAGGCAGGCCGCGGCGGCAGCAGGGCGGCGATGGCGACGGCGCCCAGCAGGTTGCACAGTGCCACCACCAGCAGGAAGACCAGCATATCAAGGCTCAGTGGCGCGCCCTGGGTGAGGGCGGCGGCAAAGTAGAAGGCATCGGCGATGCTGTGCTCAAAGCGCGCGATGATGAACAGCGGCACGCCCAGCAATATGCCCAGGTAGCGGCCAAAGGGCTGCGTGGAGCGCTTGTATATCTCCACCGCCAGGTGCATCACCGCGCCGCAGAGCAGGCCCCGGCTGATCTGCGTCCAGAGGCTCAGCGACAGCTTGCTAGAGACCATGCCCAGCACATCCTGCGCGTTGGGCGCCGGATGGTAGAGCAGGCCGATCAGCGCCGCGCCCAGCACATTGAATAGCAGCATCCACAGCAGCTCCAGCAGCGTGTTGCCGCCCGGCCGGCACAGATTGCCGCTGCGCCCTGTATACAGGGGCAGGCCATATTCACAGACCATGGACAGGCCAAAGCTAAACAGCACCGCCCCCAGGTACATGCTCTCAGTGGCCAGATAGACATAGCCACCCAGGCCGATGACCATGCCGGCCGCGATGGACTGCAGATAAAATGCCATGTGGGCTTCCTTCCTGTGCCTGTGTGATACTCGTCTGCAGGCAGTATAGCACAGCGGGCTCCATTTGCAAGCCTGGCTTGACGCCTGCGGCCAGGCACAGTAGGATAGGCAAAAAGGCAAAGGGGCAGGACAGTGATGAAACAGATCGAGGGCATCATCCGGGAGGGCATACAGCCCGTCAAGGCGCAGCTAAAAGGGGTGGCGGGGCTGCCGGAGATGTTTGAGCAGTGCTTTTTGAGCACCATACAGACCACGGCCCGCTGGCAGGAGGATGGCAGCGTCTTTGTGATCACGGGCGATATCCCGGCTATGTGGCTGCGCGACAGCTCAGCCCAGGTGGCGCACTATATCCGCTTCTCCAAGCATGAGGAGGTAAGGCGGCTCATCCGCGGGCTGCTCAAGCAGCAGGCCAGGCAAATACTGCTGGATCCCTACGCCAATGCCTTCAACCAGACGCCCTCCGACCGCGACAATGGCGACCGCCCCCGCCCCTTGCCCTGGGTGTGGGAGCAAAAGTACGAGATCGATTCGCTCTGCTACCCCATGTGGCTGGCGGCGCACTATTATGAAAAGGCCGGCGACATGGCCTGGCTGGATGATGACTTTCACCGCGCGATGCAGACAGTGGTGGATGTCTTTGAGACCGAGCAGCGCCACGACGCGCGCAGCCCCTATTTCTTTCTGCGCAAGGACTGCCCGCCGCAGGACACCATCAGCCACTTTGGCCACGGCGCCCCCACCGCCTACACCGGCATGACCTGGTCGGGCTTCAGGCCCAGCGACGATGCCTGCGTCTAAGGCTACCTGGTGCCGGCCAATTATTTCGCCGCCCGGGCGCTCAAAGACATCGCGCTGTTTGCCACTTTGCTTAACGACAAGGCCCTGACCAAGCGCGCCCGCACGCTGCGCCAGCAGATATTGACCGGCCTGGAGTGTTATGCCCGCGTGGAAGACCCGACCTACGGCAGCATACTGGCCTACGAGACCGACGGCATGGGCCGCCATGTGCTGATGGATGACGCCAATGTGCCCAGCCTGCTCTCCCTGCCCTACCTGGGGGCCATCGATATGGATGACCCCTTGTACCAGAACACCCGCCGCTTTGTGCTAAGCCGCAAGAACCCCTTCTACGCCGAGGGCCAGTTTGCCCGCGGCATCGGCTCGCCGCATACGCCCAAGGGCTATATCTGGCACATCGCGCTGTGCATCCAGATGATGACCACCCACGACATCGACGAGCAGGCAACGCTGCTCAAGATGCTGATCACCACCCATGCCGACACCGGCTTCATGCACGAGGGCTTTGACCCGGACAAGCCCGAACACTTCACCCGCAGCTGGTTCGCCTGGGCCAACTCACTGTTTGGCGAGTGCATCTGGCGGCTGCATGACGAGGGGACGCTGCAGCGGGTGCTGGCGAAGCTGTAAGGGGCCTATCACCCTGTCCGCTGCAGCGCAGCACATAAGACAGGGCCACAGGCTTGAAACAGGGCCTGTGGCGTTCCGGGTATGCTTAGGCTTTCCTCAGCCCTGCTGGCAGCGCCTGGCATGGGCCTTGAGCTTTTTTGATGGCCCAGTCGTAGTGGCTGTTGGTGGCGCTGGCGCAGTAGCTGCCCAGCGTGCTGCCGCCTGTCCAGGGCAGGGCACCCTTGGCGAAGAGCTGCTCGTTGGTGAAGGAGGATATCAGCGCCAGTGCCCGGGTGTGGCTCTGATCAAGCAGGGCCTTGGCCTGCTCCAGCGTGGTGGCCTGATGCCGCTGCCAGAACATCACATTCATATCGCCATAGCTTTTCCCGCTGTAGGGCGGGGGCAGGAAGGGCTGAGGCTCGCCCGCAAGTTGGCTGCTGCCCAGCCGAGCAGCAGCTGATGCCACTCATACAGGTGGATCAGCACATCGCGCAGGTTCTGGTCGCGCTGCCAGTGCGCCTCCTTGAAGGCGGGCGTGGCGGGAAAGTCAAAGGGCGCCGATAGCGCCTGCGCGTCCAGCCCCTGGATGGTATCCATCAGCGCCTGATAGCGCGCCTGGGCGCCGGACAAGAGCTCATCCCTGGTCGTGGGTCTGGCCATCTGCCTGTCCTCCTTGGGGCCGCCAGTGATCAAGCTGGCTGAGCATCGGGGCGTACTGCGCGTGCAAGTGCTCTGCGCTTAGCCCCTCAGGGTTAAAGTGATCGCACAGATAATCCAGTAGCTGATCCATGTGTTGATAGCTATACTGCCCCTGCGTGTAGCACCAGGTGCAGTAGGCCTCGTTGAAGCTGCCGTCCGGTTCGCGGCTGATGTGGCCGTCCTCCACCAGCGGCATGCCGCAGCACTGGCAGATCAGCTGCTGCGGGCTGCCCAGCAGCGTGTTGATGGACAGGCCAAAGAGGCGCGATATCAGCCGGAGCGACTCGATGCCAGGCTCCGTCTGCCCCGTCTCCCAGCGGGAGATGGCCTGCGGGGTGACCATCAGGCGCTGCGCCATCTGCTCCTGCGTCAGGCTCTGCTTTTCCCGGATGTCCTTTAATATCTGCGCTGTGCTCATGCGATTGCCCTCCTGCTGGATTCATTATACATCGCCATCAGCGCGCTGCAAAGCAACCCGCTGTTGCGCGGGCGTATGCAAAGGCCCCGACCGGTATTGGTCGGGGCCGCGTATTTTCTGATTCTTATAGGTGGCTGGGCACCATCAACATCCAGTGATAGCCGTATTTGTCCCTCACCTGGCCGTAGAGGGGGCTGAAGAAGCTGGGCTCAAGCGGCATCAGCACCTGTCCGTCCTGCGCCAGGCGGTCAAAGCTGCGCCGCAGCAGCGCCTGATCGGTATGCGTCAGCGTGATCCACATGGCGTCGTTGGGCCTTTGGTCAGGCGCGCCGGGCATCCGGTCGCTGAGCATGATGTCGCCGGCGAAGGTCTTGACATTGCCGTAGATCAGCATGTCGCTGGCTCCTGGGCCTGCCTGATCCTGCTCGACCTTAGGCATGTCACCCGTGCCCATCAGGTAGGGAGGGTCGGTCTCAAAGACCTGGGCGTAGTACTGCGCCGCCTGGCGGGCATTGCCGCTGAAGTTGAGATAGACTTCGATCATCGTTTTGTCCTCCTGTCAGGGCCTGTGTCCCTCTGCATGGAAGATACCCGCCGCAGGGGCTGCTCCTAATCCTTGGGCTTTATCTTCTCGCCCCAGACGCCCATGTACCAGGCCGCCACAAAGCCCAGCGCCGCCAGGCCCAGGCAGGCCAGCGCCTGGCCGATGCTCTCATACTGGCGGGGGATGATCATGATGGTGGAGGCCAGCACCAGGCCCACGATGGCGTGGGAGGCGATGGAAAAGCGGGTCTCAAACAGCCTGTCCACCAGCTTGGCGCAGAGCACCGCCACCAGAGCAATGCCCGCGATCAGCGGCAGGATGACGGAGAAGTCCAGATCGCCCACCGCCGCCATGATCTTGGTGTAAAGGCCCATGAACAATAGGATCGAGCTGCTGCTCAGCCCCGGTACCACCAGGCTGAAGCCCCAGATGATGCCGGCGATCAGGCTCCACAGCGGGCTTAAGGCCATGTCCAGCTTGGCCACCGACTCGATGACGATCAGGAAGGCCAGCAAGGCCACAAAGGTGATGACAAGGGCCCGAATGTCCGCCTTGCTGCGGCCCTGGATACCCGCATTCTGCATCAGCAGAGGCACCGTGCCCAGGATGAGGCCCACAAACAGGCTGATGGGGTAGGGCGAATCCTCGGCAAACAGCAGGGCCATCAGCTTGGCAAAGCCCCAGAAACCAATCGCTACGCCCAGGATGATGGGGATGAACAGCCAGATGCTCTTTTTCAGCTCGCGAATCGGGTGGGAGAGGAAGGCCATCATGGGCCGGTAGATGCCGAACACCACCGCCAGCACGCCGCCGGAGACGCCGGGCAGTATGGCGCCGCCGCCGATCAGGGCGCCCTGGGCCACGCGCAGGGCCATCACCGCGGGCGAGCGGTCATTGATGACGGGTTGTTGATTTGACAAAGTCACTTACCTCCTGTGCTATACCGCTTGGCATTATAACATGAATGGGCCCTGCGGGCTATGCGCGGCAGGAGTACGTGGCGGGCTTTGAGGCCCTGCGCCCTCAGCCCGCCCTGCGCCACAGGCTGGGCTGGAACAGCGCCAGCAGCGGGAAGAACTCCAGGCGGCCAGCCAGCATCAGAAAGCTCAGCAGGTATTTGACCGCGGGGGAGAAATGCCCAAAGTTGCCGTGCGGCCCTACCAGGCTAAGCCCCGGGCCGATATTGCTAAGGGAGCTGGCGACGGCTGAAAAGCTGGTGGTAAAGTCACTGCCATCCATGGACACCAACAGCGTGCCCGCAAAGAGCAGCGCGCCATAGACAAACACAAAGATGCCCACCTGCTGCAGGTGCTCCTCAGCCACTGTCTTGCCGTCCAGCGTGATCACCTTGACCTGCCGGGGGTGCAGCGTGCGGCGGATCTCCCGCAGGCTCAATTTGCCCATCAGCAGGATGCGCACCACCTTGATGCCGCCTGCGGTAGAGCCGGCACTGGCGCCGATGAGCATCAGCATCAGCAGCAGCATCCGCCCAAACTGCGGCCAGAGGTCAAAGTTGTCGGTGGCATAGCCGGTGGTGGACATGATGGAGCTGACCTGGAAGCTGGCATGACGCAGCGCCGTCAAGCCATCCTGATAATGCGGCCAGACGACGATGGTCAGCACCGCCATGGATCCCAGCGCCAGCAGCGCGTAGGCGCGCAGCTCCTCGCTGTGGAAGCTCTTGCGCCCCTGGCCCAGCAGCAGCTTGTAATACAGCAGAAAATTGGCGCCAAACAGCAGCATGAACAGCGTGATCAAGCCCTCGGCCACCGGGTTGTTGTAGGCGCCGATAGACAGGTTGCGGCTGGAGAAGCCGCCCGTGCCCGCCGTGCCCAGGGCGTGTATCAGGCTGTCAAAGACAGGCATGCCGCTGGCGATTAGCGCTACGATGAGGAGGACAGTCAGGGTAGCGTATATCAGGTAGAGCAGCCGCGAGGTATCGCGCATGCGGGGCAGCAGCTTGGCATAGCTGGGGCCGGGGCTCTCTGCCCTGGCCAGCACCGTGCTGCGGCCAGAGAGCCTTGGCAGCAGCGCCAGCGTCAACACCAGCACACCCATGCCGCCCACCCAGTGGGTGAAGCTGCGCCAGAAGAGGATGCCCTGCGGCAGGCCCTCCACAAAGGGCAGCACCGAGGCGCCGGTGGTGGTAAAGCCCGACACCGTCTCAAACAGCGCGTCGTGAAACCAGGGCGCCACGCCCGAGAGCATGAAGGGCAGCGCGCCAAAGCAGCTCAGCGCCAGCCAGCTTAGGCCCACCACCACAAAGCCATCGATGGCCCGCAGATCGTGGACCTTGGGCCTGATCAGGCTCAGCGGAAGGCCTGTCAGCAGCAGGGCCAGCATGGGCAGCAGGAAGGGCAGGCTGTCCTCGCCATAGATCAGCGCCACCAGCAGCGGGGGCGCCAACAGGCCGATCTCCACCAGCAGCAGCTTGCCCAGGGTTTTGAGTATCAGCAGCCTGTTCATGGCTTGGCCACGACATGTTGCAGCGCGGTCAGCCCCTCGTCCTTGCTGATGATGATGACCCGGTCATCGGGCCGCAGGCTGGTCTGGCCATGGGGGATCAGCACCTGATTGCCCCGCACCACCACCGCGATCAGGCAGCCTTCGCGGATGCGCAGGCTTTTGAGCGGCAGGCCGACAAAGTCCTCATCCCTGTGCACGATGAACTCCAGCGCCTCGGCCTTGCCGTCCATCAGGCGGTAGATGCGCTGCACGGCCTGCGCCACATCGGCGTTGGAGCGGGTGCGCACGGTGCGCAGGATGGTGTTGGCCGTCACCTGCCGGGGGCTTAATATGCTGTCGATGCCCACCTCGGAGAGCATGTCGCTGTAGTGTTCGCGGTTGTTTTTGACGATCACCTTGCGCACGCCAAACTGCACCGCGCACAGCCCGGCCATGATGTTTTCCTCGTCCCGGCCGCTCAGGGTGATGAAGGCGTCGCAGTCGGCGATGCCCTCGGTCAGCAGCAGCTCGCGGTCGGTGCCATCGCCCAGGATGATGTTGGCCTGGGGGAAGAGCTCGCTCAAATGCCGTGCGCGCGCCTCGTCGATCTCGATGATGGACAGGGCCACCTTCATCTCCAGCAGGATGCTGGCCAGATAATAGGCGATGCGCCCGCCGCCCATGATCATCACCCGCTGGATGCTCAGCGTGTTCTTGCCCAGCGCCCTGAAAAAGGCGGTGATGGTGTTGATATCGGCCGCGACAAAGACGCGGTCGTTTTCTTCAAAGACAAAGTCGCCCCTGGGGATGATGGCCTGGTGATTGCGCTCCACCAGGCCATAGAGCACCCGGGGCAGATCCTGCCTGAGACGGTAGAGGTCTTTAAGCGCGATGCCGGCCAGCTTGTCTTCGGGCCCCACGCGAAAGTCCATCAGCTCCACCCGCCCGCGGGCAAAGGTCTCCACGCTGCCTGAGAAGGGATAGCGCAGGATGCGGCTGATCTCCAGCGCCGTGGAGCGCTCGGGGTTGATGACATAGTCGATGTAGAGCTCCCGCATCAGAAAGGGCAGGCTCTTCATGTATTCCGGGTCGCGTATGCGGCTGATGGTATACTGCGCCCCCAGCTTCTTTGCCGTCAGCGAGCAGAGCATGTTGATCTCGTCTGAGATGGTGACGGCGATGACGATGTCGGCGTCCTGGGCCTGGGCCTCCTGCAGGGTGACGGAGCTGACGCCGTTGCCCTGGATGACCAGGGCATCCAGCTCGTCCATGCTGCGCTGCAGCACCTTCTCGTTGCGGTCGATGATGGTGACCTCATGGTTCTCGCGTATCAGCTGCTGGGCCAGCGTATGGCCCACCTTGCCGTCGCCGATGATCACAATGCGCATGGCTGTCCTCCCTGGGCTTTGCCCCATGGCTGGCATTATAAGCCAGATGTCCAATAGATGGGAAGAGCATGTATGATGATTGACAAGCAGGGCCTGTGCGCTGTATCCTCGCCACAAACAGGGCCTTGGCCCGATACTGTGGAGGCAGCAATGGCAAATTACCTCAGGCGCAGCCTGGTGCTTATTCTGGGGCTATTTATCCTGGCGGTGGGGATAGGCTTTTCGGTCTCGGCCAATCTGGGCGTGTCGCCCGTCTCCTGCCTGCCCTATGTGGTGAGCCTTTGGCAGCCCATCTCCATGGGGACGGTGTCCATGCTGATGCAGGGGGTCTTTTTGCTGATACAGATATTGATCCTGCGGCGCGAATTCAAGCCCTTTCAATTGCTGCAGCTGGGCGTGCTGCTGATATTTGGCCTGTTTACCGATCTGGGGGTGGCCATCACGGCGGGCATCCAGCCCCAGAGTTATCTGGGCCAGTGGCTCTGCCTGCTGGTCAGCCTGCCGGTGATCGCCCTGGGCGTGGCGCTGGAGGTCAAGGCTGGGCTATTGGTGCTGCCCATGGAGGGCATGGTCAGCGCCATCGCGGCAAAGACCGGCCGTCCCTTTGGGCAGATCAAGGTCTGGGTGGACAGCGCGCTGGTGGTGATCGCGGCGGCGCTGTCGCTGGCGGTCTTTGGCCAGCTGCGCGGCGTGCGCGAGGGCACGGTGATCGCCGCCATCGTGATCGGCTATATCGTCAAATGGATCAGCCCGAGGCTGGGCTTTCTGGATGGTTTTCTCGGGATAGAGGCCAAGGAGGCCGCCTAATCCAGCTGCTTTAAATAATTATAGATCGTATAGCGCGACACGCCCAGGCGGGTGGCCAGCTCGGGCACGCAGTTGCGCATTTCGAATAGTCCCGCCTGCTTGAGTGTCATGATCAGCGCTAGGCGGTCTTTTTTGCTCAGCTGGCTGACCGGCTTATGCAGGCGGTCGATCTCCTTGTCGATCAGGCTGCCCACCTGCAGGGACTGGGGCTGGGCGTCCGCCGGGTCAAAGCGATCCTCCACCATGGACAGAAAGCTCTTGAGCTGAAACTGCAGGCCCTCCATCAGGGTGCAGTCATAGTTGATGCAAAACGACAGCCGCCGCCCGCCGGCGTTGACCAGCAGGGTGGAGGACTTGATGGCCTTGTCGCTGCGCTGCAGGTTCTTTTTGTAGTTGATGCGGTAGTTGAGCCCTGCGCTTTCGCCCGTTTGGCGCAGGCGCTCCCGGCTGCCGGCGTCCAGCGGCGAGCCGATCTGGCGCCCGGTCACATCGCCGTTATAGATGGCCAGCACCGAGCTTTGGTCCTCGTCGATGTCGGAGATGGCCACCTCACACTTGGGGCCAAACATCTGCGCGATGACCTGCGCCAGCGCGTCCAGGAAGGGCAGCAAATCCTCCGGCCCTTCTACCTTGCCCGCATAGTCCCTGATCATATCCTCACCCACTTTCTCACCCGACAGTTCGTCCTTTATCATTATACAATTCGTCAAGCTATCCTCCCCATGGCCCTGGCATATGGCTTGCCTGCGCTGTCAAAGCGAAGGGCCCCTGCCAGGGTGTCTACACAATTAGTGGAATTGACGTCTCCTATTATAACAAGTGTTGACATTTGGTGCAATATCCGGTATGATTTTGCACGTCAGATACATAATAACATTTCTCTCATGCCTGTTCAGGCGTGACAGACCACACAGGAGGAATCACATGGCTCAAGATGTCAGCGGCGTAGGCAAGTTCAACGAGTTTGCATTGATATCCAATAAGACCTTGGTCAAGGCCAGCGGCTACACCGATGATGACTGCGCCAGGCCCATCATCGGCATCGCCAATGCCTTCAACGACCTGGTGCCGGGCCACAAGAACCTGCGGCAGCTAAGCGAGCAGGTCAAGCACGGCATCTACCGCGCCGGCGGCACGCCGGTGGAGTTTGGCGTCATCGCCGTCTGCGACGGCGTCAGCGACAACCACGAGGGTGCCAAGTATACGCTGCCCTCCCGCGACGCCATTGCCGACTCTGTGGAGGTGCAGGCCCGCGCCCACGCCTTTGACGGCATTGTGCTGATGGCCAGCTGCGACAAGATCGTGCCCGGCATGCTGATGGCGGCGGCCAGGCTCGATATCCCTGCCATCTTTATCGCAGGCGGCGCCATGGTCTCCTCCCCGCCCTTTGGCAGCCGCACCAAATCCGACACCACCACCATCTCCGAAGGCCTGGGCATGTACTCCACCGGGCAGATCGACTATGACCAGCTGCAGGGCCTGACCACCAACTGCTCGCTGGCCTGCGGCTCCTGCCAGTTCATGGGCACGGCCAACACCATGTGCTGCTTTGCCGAGGCCATTGGCATGTCGCTGACCGGCAGCGGCATCATCCCGGCCGTCTATCATGAGCGCGGCCGCGCCGCCTTCCGCAGCGGCGAAAAAATCGTGCAGTTGGTCAATCAAAAGGTCACCGCCCGCCAGGTCATGACCAAGGAGGCGCTCAAGAACGCCGTCATGGTGCTGATGGCCTCCGGCGGCTCCACCAACGCGGTCATCCATGCCTGCGCGCTGGGGCACGAGCTGGGCATCCCGCCCCAGGAGGTGCTGGGCTACTTTGACCACTACGCCGACCTCAT
>CAKTTM010000028.1 GCA_934615145.1 uncultured Clostridia bacterium
TCATGCGCGCCACCCAGAAAAAGATGATGTCATAGCCGGTCACCAGGGTGGAGGTGGGGTAGAAATACTTAAAGTCCTCTGTCTCCTCCGGCCAGCCCAGGGTGGAGAAGGGCCAGAGCGCCGACGAGAACCAGGTGTCGAGCACATCTTCGTCCTGCTTGAGCTGCGCGCTAGCGCACTGCGGGCAGGCAGTCGGCTTCTCGCGGGCCACGATGGTCTCCCCACAATCACCACAGTACCAGGCGGGGATGCGATGCCCCCACCACAGCTGGCGGCTGATGCACCAGTCGCGTATGTTCTCCATCCAGTTAAAGTAGGTCTTGGCAAAGCGCTCGGGCACGAACTGCGTTCTGCCCTCGCGCACCGCCTCGATGGCAGGCTTGGCCAGTGGTTCCATCTGCACAAACCACTGCAGGCTCAGCATCGGCTCCACCGTGGTATGACATCTGGAGCAGGTGCCCACCGAGTGCGTATAGTCCTGCGTCTTGATCAGCAGGCCCTGGGCCTGCAGATCCTCCAGCACCAGCTTGCGGCAGGCCGGCTGCGTGAGGCCGGCGTAGCGGGGGCCAGCGGCCTCGTTCATGGTGCCGTCCAGATTGGTGACGGGCAGTATCTCCAGCCCCTGGCGCTTGGCCACCTCGTAGTCATTGGGGTCATGCGCCGGCGTCATCTTGACGGCGCCGGTGCCAAAGGCCATGTCCACATAGTGATCGGCCACCACGGGGATCAGGCGCTCGGTCAGCGGCAGCTTGACCTGCTTGCCCACCAGCTGGGCATAGCGCGCGTCGTCAGGGTTAACGGCCACGCCGGTATCGCCCAGCATGGTCTCTGGCCTGGTGGTCGCCACCACCACCCCCTCGCCGCCATCGGCCGCGGGGTAGCGGATATGCCAGAGATGGGT
Organism: uncultured Clostridia bacterium; assembly: GCA_934615145.1. Taxonomy (GTDB): domain Bacteria; phylum Bacillota; class Clostridia; order Christensenellales; family Aristaeellaceae; genus UBA1038. Next base: position 902 of record CAKTTM010000028.1, read on the forward strand.
GCTGCGATCCTCGTAGTCCACCTCGATGTCGCTGATGGCGGTGCCGCAGTCCGGGCACCAGTTGACCATGCGCTCGCCGCGGTAGATGAGGCCCTTTTCCCACAGGCGCACAAAGACCTCGCGCACCGCCTGTGAGCAGCCCTCGTCCATGGTGAAGCGCTCGCGCGACCAGTCGCAGCTGGCGCCCATCCGCCTCAACTGCTGGGTGATGCGGCCGCCGAACTCTTCCTTCCAGGCCCAGGCGCGCTCAAGGAAGCCCTCGCGGCCCAGGTCAGCCTTGCTCAGGCCCTCCTGTGCCATGCGCTCGACCACCTTGACCTCGGTGGCGATGGAGGCATGGTCGCTGCCTGGCAGCCACAGCGTGGGGTCGCCCTTCATGCGGTGGTAGCGGGTCAGGCTGTCCTGCAGCACCACATCCATGGCATGGCCCATGTGCAGTTGCCCGGTGATGTTGGGCGGGGGCATCACGATGGTAAAGGGTTTCTTGCCCGGCACAATGGGCGCCACAAAGGCGCCCGAGCGCTCCCAATTGTCATAGGTCGCCTGCTCGATCCCCTGGGGTTCGTAGGCCTTGGCCATGTTGAATGTCTGCTCGCTCATCCGCTTCCTCCTAAAGAAAGTCGCCCCAATCCTTCACTGAAGGACGGGGCGAACCGTGGTACCACCTTACTTCGCAGCGGAAACCCGCTGCCTCTTCGCGCGCTATGGGGCGCACCCCGCGGCCATAAGCCGCCTACCTTCTGAAGCGACCTTCCGCCGAGCCAGACAGCACCCTTTCACCAGGCGGGCGCCTCTCTACAGTCCAGGCTGTGGCGTACTCCTCTTCGTCAACAGGCTAAAATCAGTTGGCGGCCTTGGCCTCATCCATCTTGATGACGGACACGCCATTGTAATAGCCACAGTGCTTGCACACGCGGTGCGCCAGCTTCATCTGCTTGCACTGCTTGCAGGCAACCAGCGTGGGCAGCGACAGTTTCCAATGCGTACGGCGTTTGCGGCCGCGGGCTTTGGATACTTTTCCCTTTGGTAGAGCCATGATTACACCTCCTGATCCTTGTTCAGCAATTGTTGCAGCGCCGAAAAAGGATGCTCACTTGGCAATTCTTTTTGGCCGGCATTCGGGTCTTCTATCCGCGTTACGTTCTGCAGCCCTTTGCAGTCCTCCTGACAGAGGAAGCGAATGGGCAGCTCCAGCAGCGCGAGCGTCAACGCCAGGTGATGCAGCTCAAGCTGTGGTCCATCATAGGCGAGGCGATCTGAGTCATCCAGGTCCATGGGGTCGTTGGCGGCCTTGCGATCCAGCTTTTCAAAGACTTCGTCAAAGTCCACCCGGATGGGGCAGCTGGCATCAGCCAGACAGTTGGCACAGGCCGCGTGGGCCACCGTGCTTAGCCTGCCCCAGAGCCGCAGGCGCTCGTCGCTTAGGACGAACTGGCCTTCCATGACCACGGGGCTGTCAAATGTGACAGTATCCCCCAGCACTTCCTGGGGCGGCAGCGCCTCCTCATGGCGGAAGGGGAAGCTCTCCCCCGGGCTCCGCAGCGCCCTTGAAATGTCCAGCGCCACGTCAGTCCCTCCAATCGTCAGCGTGAAATAGTATACTCGCCTTCCCAGCGCTTGTCAACGAGCAATTTCTGCCCTTGTCAGGCGCTCAGGCCTCGTCATCCTGCCCGCGGGGCGCGTCCTTGGCCAGGGTAATCACCACATGGCGGTTGGGCTCCTCACCCTCCGAGTGGGTGGTGATGCCGGGGTGATTCTGCAGCGCGCTGTGGAGTATCCGGCGTTCGTAGGGGTTCATGGGCTCCAGGCTGACGCGCCTGCCGGTCTTGACCGCGCGGCTGGCCATGCGGTTGGCCAGGCGGATCAGGGCGTCCTCGCGCTTGGCGCGGTAGCCCTCGCTGTCCAGCGTCACGCGGGTGTAGTTCTCAAGGCCGCGGTTTAAGTGCAAGCCGGTCAGGTACTGCAAGGCGTCCAGGGTCTCGCCCCGGCGGCCGATCAGGATGCCCAGGGTATCCCCTGCCATGGTGGCGCGGATATTGCCCTCCTCATCGCTGTGCACCTCGACAGAAACGGCCACATCCATCAGGCGGGTCACTTCCTGCAGGAAGGTCTGCACCTTGCCCTCCAGGGTGGCGGGGTCCAGCTGCACGGCGGGCGGCGGCGGGGCGCTGGGGGCCTGGGCCTCCGCGGCGGGCTTGTCCTTGGGCTTGCGCTTGCGCGGCGGGCGGCTGGGCTTGGCAGGCTCGTCTGCCTGATCCGCCTGCGCTGCCTTGGGCTGCGCTTCGACCTCTGCCTTGGGGGCCTTGGGCGCTCTGGCGGGCTGCTGCCTGCGCTCGGGCTTCTCTGCCGGCTTTTCCGCTGCCTTCTCGACAGGCTTGGCCGCTGGCTTCTCAGCCTTGGGCCGGGCGCGGCCATAATCCTGCAGCGAGCCTGCGAACAGATCGCTGGTATCGCCTTCTTCGTCCTCCTTGACGGTCAGGCGGACGCGGGCCATCTTGCTGCCAAACAGGCCAAACAGCCCCTTGGAGCCCTCGTCTAAGATGTCCACCTGCACTTCCGCAATGGACAGGTTCAGCTTTTCTAAACCGGCGTTGATCGCTTCTTCGACCGTCTTGCCGGTGGATTCGTATGCGCTCATGATATCGTGATGGCTCCTTTCGCTTCCTCCTCCAGCTTGTCCTTGTTGTCATAATACTTGGTGATGACCACATTGACCGCGGTGGCGATGAGGTTGGACACCACCCAGTACAGGGCAAAGCCGGCGTTGGAGGTCAGGGTGATGAAAACAGAGAAGAGGGGGAAGAAATACTTCATGAAGTTGCCCATGCCGGGGGTCTGGCCCGCGGCCTGGCCCTCCTGACCGGTGGTCATGGCGGGGGCGGCGCCGGAGGCGCCGGGGGTGAGCTTTGTCATCAGCAGCTGGCTTAGGCCCGCCATGGCCGGCAGCAACAGGTAGCCATTGTGCTGCATGAAGACGGTCAGCTGGAAGAGGAAGAAGTTCATGTTGGCCCAGCCGGGCATGGGCGCGATCTGCGCCAGGTAGGCGGGCATGGTCTGCATGGTGGTCACCATGCTGGGCATGATGGCCTTTAGCGCCTCGGCATTGCTAAAGTCAAAGCCGGCAAACTCCGGCACCACTGACTGCACATGCTGCAGCATGGTCTGTACCTTGTCCGGGCTCAGCGTCTGGAAGACCTTCTGCCAGACATCGGCGGTGATCACCTGGATGGCGCCGGGATCGGGCGCGATGGAGGCGAACAGCGAGTCTGCCATCCAGATGTTCTTCACCCACAGCCAGCCCTCGTAGACCGGTGTCTCGCCAGAGAGGAACGTAAAGACCTGGTGGACGATCTGCTCGTTGGCCAGCGCCCTCATGGCGCCAAACATCGCAAACAGGATGGGCATCTGGATGAGCATCGGCAGGCAGCCAGACAGCGGGCTGTAGCGTTCCTTGCGCATGAGCTCGGACTGCTTTTGCTGCAGCTTCTGCTTGTCATTGGCGTATTTTTTCTGCAGCTTGTTGAGCTCCGGCTGTATCTTGGCCATCTTGCGCATGCCCTTGCGGTTCTTGATGTCAAGGGGCATCAGCACCAGCTTGATGAGGATGGTGAAGATGACGATAGACCAGCCGTAGTTGGCGATGATGGAGTACACCCAGTCCAGTATCGACTTGAGCGCGTTGGTGATTGCTCCCACCTGATTAGTCCCTCCTTATAGCTCCGTCCGGCTGTTCCGGTACGGGATCATAACCTCCCTTGAACAGGGGGTTGCATCGCATGATCCGCTTAAAGCCCATCCAGCTGCCGCGCAGCGCGCCATAGCGCTGTATGGAGACGCGGGCATACTCTGAGCAGGTGGGCACATAGCGGCAGGCATCGGGCAGATGTGGGCTCAGGCGCCGCTGGTAAAAGCCGATGAGGCGCAGCAGCAGGCTTTTCACGCCTGATCCTTGTACAGCTTCATGCGGCGCAGCAGCCTGTCCATGTCGCCCTTGAGCGCGTGATAGTCGGCCTCGGCCGCGCCCTGGCGCACCGAAAACACATAGTAGCCGCGCTTGAGCAGGTGCATCTGCAGGCGGAAGGCCTCGCGCAGGCGGCGCTTGATCTGGTTGCGCTGCACCGCCTTGCCCACCTTCTTGGAGATGGAAAAGCCCACCTGCAGCCGGTTGGCCCGCACATAGGTCAGCACCAGCCTTTGCTGCGACATGCTTTTGCCGCGGCGGTACACATAGCGGAACTGACCATTCTTGCGGATGCGGCTGTCCTGTTGCATGTCCTGCCCTTCGGCGCCTGGCGCCCTACATGGAAAACCCGCCCCCTGATAAACTACTGGCCTTCAGCGGGGCGGGCTAAGCCAAACGGGTCGCAGGGCTGATTCAGACGGTCAGCTCTTTGCGGCCGCGCCGGCGGCGGGCGGCCAGCACACGGCGGCCTGCTTTGGTGGCCATGCGCTGGCGAAAACCATGCACTTTGTTGCGCTGACGCTTCTTGGGCTGATAGGTACGGAACATTGACTGACACTCCTTCTACTTGACGCTGCTGGCGTCCACCCTGCGCGGCTGCGCAGAACACCACGATGTAACTTGTTGAGTATACATAAAGCCCGCGGGGCTGTCAATACTTGTCAATACTTCGATCAGCCCGCAGGGCGAATTTGGATCAAGCTGTTGTCAGATGGCTGTGTCGAAGGTGTCCCACTGGCTCAGGTCACCCGCGTCAAAGCCCTTCTGAAACCAGGTCTGCCGCTGCTGGCTGGTGCCGTGGTTGAAGGTGTCCGGATCCACATAGCCCTGGGCCTTCATCTGAATGGCATCGTCACCCACCGCTGCCGCAGCACTCATGGCCTCCTGCAGGTCGCCCTGCTCCAGGTAGCCCTTTTCCTTGATGTGGCGGGCCACTACGCCTGCCAGGTAGTCGGCCTGCAGCTCGTAGCGCACGGACAGGTCGTTGTACTGCGCCTGTGTGATGCGGCCGGAGGCCAGGCGCTGGCGCTGCTGGCTTAGCTGCTCGGTCACGCCCAGCAGGGTCTGCACATGGTGCCCCGCCTCGTGCGCCAGCACATAGGCCATGATGAAGTCGCCCTGCTTGGCCCCATAGCGCGTGACCAGAGTATTGTAGAAGCTCAGGTCGATGTATATGTTCTGGTCGATGGTGCAGTAGAAGGGCCCCACGCCGCTGTTGGCAGCACCGCAGCCGGTATTGACGGCGCCGGAGTAGATCGTCAGCGTCGGTTCCTTATATTGCTCGCCATACTGGGGCAGCAGCGCGTTCCAGGTGTCCTCTATGTCTTTGAGGGCCACGCCCGCGTAGTCAAACAGCTGCTGCTCCAACTCGCTGGAGGCCTGATAGGGCTGCTGTTGTTGCTGCTGCACCTGCTGGGCGGGCGGCGCTCCGCCGCCAGTGCCCAGCAGCGCGCCCGGATCGCCGGTCAGCAGGAACAGCACCAGGGCAACGATCAGCCCCAGGCCGCCGCCGCCGACCGCCAGTCCCCTGCCGCCCATGCGCATGCCGCCGCCACCGGCGCCGCGCTGGTCATTGACATTTCTGCTCTTTTGTCTGCCTTGCCATTTCATCGTATCTTGCCTCCCGAATCTTCTGTCTGCTCTCACGCCGAAATGTACCATATCCCTGAGATATCCCGCAAGCGCGGGATTAACAATCTGTTCATCGGCATGACAAATTTTACGGGTACTATCTTATTGTACCTGATATACAGGCATACAAACCAAGAGAACAGGAGATGGAATCATGTACACCAACAAAAAGAAAGGCCTGGGCATACTGTCCGCGGCCCTTGCCCTGATGCTGAGCCTGGCGCTGATCATCAGCGCGTCCGCTGGGTCGCTGAGCAGCGCGGATGTTGACGCCATCGTCAACACCAGCACCGACAAGGCGCAGGTCACCAGCCCCTTTATCCAGGTGGCCAACGCCGCGCGAGAGAGCGTGGTGGGCGTCAACAACTACCAGAGGCGCCAGCAGAGCCGCTATGGCTACTTCTACGGCTTTGGCAATGAGATGGTCCCCGGCGGTGAGCAGGTGCGCTTCACAGGCTCGGGTGTGGTCATCAGCAGCTACGGCCACATCATCACCAACTATCATGTCGTCGAAGGCGCCGATCGGCTGAGCGTCACCTACGGCACCAAGGAGGCACAGGCCACCCTGATCGCCCAGGATGAGGGCCTGGACATCGCCATCCTGCTGGCGCCGGGCATCGACCTGCCGGCGGCAACGCTGGGCGACAGCGACCAGATCCAGGTGGGCGAGTGGGCGATCGCCATTGGCAATCCCCTGGGCCAGCAGTTTGACCGCACGGTCACCCTGGGCGTGGTATCTGCCTACAACCGCAGCGTGGACAACCGCACCACCGACCCCTATGGCCGGCGCAGCACCGTCACCAACGCCATGATACAGATCGACAGCGCCATCTCGTCTGGCAACTCCGGCGGCGGCATGTTCAACATCCTGGGCCAGCTGCAGGGCATCCCCACGCTGAAGTTTGATTCCCAAGCCTCCATCTTTGGCCGCGGCGGCACCTCCATCGACAACATCGGCATGGCCGTGCCCATCAACGCCGCCAAGCCCCTGATCCGCGAGGCGCTGGAAAAGTATGACGCCGCAGCCGTCACCCCGGCCGAGGTGACCGATTCCGCTGCCGACAAGGCAGAGGACAGCCAACCCGACAGCCCCAAGATCGGCGTCACCGTGGGCACGCTGAGCAGCAGCTTCAGCCTGGTGGCCAACGGTACCCTGCCCAAGGGCGCCTATGTCAGCGAAGTGGTGGCTGACTGGCCCGCCGAACAGGCCGGCGTCAAGCCCGGCGACATCATCGTGCAGGTCAACGACACCATCATCACCGATCACTTTGGCCTGGTGACCGAGCTTGGCAAGCACAAGGCCGGTGACGAGGTGGAGCTCAAGCTCTTCCGCGCGGACAAGCTGGCGCAGGTCGTCACTGGCACGCTGGAGCTAAGCGCCCTGGGCGAGGGCGACTATCTGAGCGTCAAGGTGGCCCTGAGGGCGCCTGAGCAGGCACTGTAAGATTTATACACCATGAGCCAGGAGGGGCTGCCGCGTTTGCGGCAGCCCCTCAGCTAATTTATCCTTCCGCCCTCAGGCGGACCAGTATGTCCTCATCCGCCGGGCAGAAGTCATACAGCGGTATCTCAGCCGGCCTGATCCAGGCAAAGGCGGCGTGTTCGCGCCGCTCCAACTGGCCTGAGGCGATGGTCGCCTCATAGAGGCTGAGCAATATGTGGATATCCGGGTAGCGATGCTCAGCCTGCATGTAGAGCGCGCCGATATGCAGCCTCACCCCCAGCTCCTCCTCGCACTCGCGCGCCAGGGCCTCCGCCGCGCTCTCCCCCGTCTCCACCTTGCCGCCGGGAAACTCCCACAGCAGCGCCCGCGCCTTGTGCGCCGGGCGCTGGCAGATGAGAAAACTGTCCCCCTGCCTGATCAGCGCCGCCACCACCTCTGTCATCCGCCGCTCCCATCCGAACATTCGACAAAGCGAACATTCGCCACGATTTGGGCTTTCATCATTCGCCCGTCTGTGCTATCATACTCAAATTGACTCAAAGGAGCAAGCGCATGGACAAGATCAAGCGCAATGAGCGCATCGCGGCCCTGACCCGCATCCTGGTGGGCGAACCCAACAAGGTGATGCCCTTCTCACAATTCTGCGAGCGCTTTGGCGCGGCCAAGTCCTCCATCAGCGAGGATGTGTCCATCATTGACGCCGCGCTGCGGGGCAGCAGGCTGGGCAGCCTGGAGACGGTGGCCGGCGCCGCAGGCGGCGTGCGCTTTCGCCCGGCGCAGGATCTGGCCGCGGCGGCCGACTTCCTGGAGGGTGTGAGCCTGACGCTCAGCGATCCACAGCGCGTGCTGCCCGGCGGCTACCTCTATTTGTCCGACTTGCTCAGCGATCCGGCCATCGTCCGGCGCATGGGCGACATCATCGCCGGCGCCTGGTACCATGAGGCGGTGGACTTTGTGCTCACGATGGAGACCAAGGGCATCCCGGTGGCCCTGATGGCCGCAAACGCCCTGGGCGTGCCGCTGGTCATCGCCAGGCGGCAGAGCAAGGTTTATGAAGGCAGCGCCGTCAACATCAACTACTTGACCGGCAAGGGCGCGATTGAAACCATGTCGCTCTCCCGCCGGGCGGTCAGGCCCGGCCAAAGCTGCCTGATCGTGGACGACTTCATCCGAGGCGGCGGCACCGCCAAGGGCCTGATGGCGCTGATGGCGGAGTTCTCGGTGCAGGTGAAGGGCCTTAGCTTCGTGCTGGCCCAGGACGCGCCCGCCCGCAAGGCCTTTGAGCAGGAGCGCTCGCTGCTGCGCTTTACGGGCGATGGCGAGAACGAGCCCATGGTCGTCCGCCCGGCTACCTGGCTCCAGGACAACAAGGATTAAGGAAGGCAAGCATGTTAGCCATCGTCGGCCTGGGCAATCCAGGCGCAGCCTATGACAAAACGCGGCACAATGTGGGCTTCCAGGTGCTGGACCTGCTCAGCCGCAAATACGATATACCGCTGAACAAAAACAAGTGCAAGGCGCTGGCCGGTGAGGGCCATGTGGCAGGCACCCGCCTGGCGCTGCTCAAGCCGCAAACCTATATGAACCTGTCCGGGCAAAGCGTGCAGGAGGCCCTAAGCTGGTACAAGCTCGTACCCGAAGAGGTACTCATCATCTCTGACGACATCGACCTGTCGCCGGGCATCATCCGCATCCGACCGCATGGCGGGGCAGGCACCCACAACGGCTGGAAGAGCATCATCCAACTGACCGGCTCCGACCGCTTCCCCCGCATCCGCATCGGCGTGGGCGCGCCGCCGCCCATCTGGGACCTGGCCGACTGGGTGCTCTCGCGCTTTTCGGAGGATCAGCCCCTGATGGATCAGGCCTACACCCAGGCGGTGGAGGCGGCGGACTGCTTTGTCCGCTCGGGCATCGATCTGGCCATGAACCGCTACAACACGAGGAAGAGCATTGAACCCACTGTTTAGCCCGCTCAAGCGGGCAGAGGCCTGGCAGCAGGCTGTAGATAAATTGCGTCAGCGCGGCACAGCCGCGCTCTATGAGGTGACGGAGTCTCAGCGGCCCTATCTGGCTGCCGCGCTGGCGGCGCAGTCTGGCCGCCCGGTGCTCTATGTGGCGCCCAGCGAGCAGGCCGCCATGCGCGCGGCTGAGGACGCGGCCGCCCTGCTGCAGGGCCGCGCGGCGCTGCTGCCCTCGCCTGATATGCAGTTTCTGCGCGCGGTCTCCGGCCGCGAGATCAGCTGGCAGCGCATGCAGGTGCTGCAGCGCCTGCGCAGGCGGGAGATCGACCTGCTCTGCGTCAGCGCGGAGGCCCTGCTCAGCCGCTATATGCCGGAAGACTACCTGGCCGGCCTCAGCCTGCGCCCCGAGCAGGACATCGAGCCCCAGGCGCTGATACAGCAGCTGACCGATCTGGGCTATGAGCGCGTGGAGATGGTGGAGGGCAAGGGCCAGTGCGCGCTGCGCGGCGATATACTCGATCTCTTCTCCCCCGACCAGGACGAGGCCAGCCGCATCGAGTTCTTCGACACCCAGATCGACGCCATCCGCAGCTTTGACATCCTCTCCCAGCGCAGCACAGGGCAGCTGAACAGCCTGAGCGTCTGCCCGGCGATGGACTTCTTCCTGGCGCCCGAGGCGCGGGAGGCCGCGGCCGACCGCATGGAGGCCGCTATCCAGAGCGCTCTTCAGATGCAGGGCGCGGGCCTGACGCGTGGCCTGCCGCAGGCCGAGGGCGAGGGCGCCCAGAGCAGCGGCTTTTCAGTCGGCCTCAACCGCCTGCTGCGCGATGCCCAGCTGCTTCGGGAGAGCGGTAGCTTCCCCGGCATGCACCTATGGGTCAATGTATTGCTGGAAAACAGTGCCAGCCTGGCAGACCTGCTGCTGGATCCACTGATCGTCATCGACACGCCCCAGCGCGTGGCAGGGCGCATGGATGACAGGCTGCAGGGCTTCGCCCAGGATCTGGACCTGGCCCTCAGCCGCGGCGAGGCGGTGCCCGATCAGCAGCGGCTGCTGTTTGACCGGGAGGAAGCCTTCACCCGCCTGAAGCAACAGGGCCTGCTCTGCCTGATGGAGATGCTGCGCGGCATGGCAGGCCTGGCGCCCGAGCCCGTGCTGCCCCTGGCAGGCCAGGGCCTGAGCCGCTTTCAAAACCGCTTTGCGGAGCTGGGCCAGAGCCTGCAGGCCTGGATGCAGCAGGGCTGGCAGCTCTATGTCCTCTGCTCTGGCGAGGCCAGGGCCGAGCGCATGCAGCGCGCGCTTCAGGAGTTTGGCTGTCCTGCCACCATGGTGCAGGCGCCCACAGTTGATCCAGGCGGGCCGCCCCAGCTGCTGATACTGCCCTACTCGCGCGGCTTTGTGATCGAGGACGCGGGGCTGATGCTGCTTACCGACAGCGATGTCTTTGGCGCCGGGCAGAAGAAGACCAAGACACGCGCCAGCGCGGGCGAGAAGATAGAGGCCTTTACGGACCTGACCACAGGCGACTATGTGGTGCACGAGCATCACGGCATCGGCGTCTATCAGGGCACGGTGCGCCTGCAGTCCGAGGGTGCCTGGCGCGACTATCTGTTTATACAGTACAAGGGCAATGACAAGCTCTATGTGCCGCTGGATCAGTTTGACCGGGTGCAGAAGTACATCGGCGCAGGAGATGCCGCGCCCACCCTCAATGACCTGGGCAGCGGTGAATGGGACAGGCAAAAGAAAAAGGTCAAGGCTGGGCTGCAGAAGCTGGCCTTTGATCTGCTCAAGCTCTACGCCCAGCGCGAGAGCCAGCAGGGCATGGCCTATCCGCCGCAGAAGGCCTTTGAGGCGCAGTTTGATGACAACTTTGACTATGAGCTGACACCCGACCAGCAGCAGGCGGTCAAGGATGTGCTGCGCGATATGGAGCGGCCCATCAACATGGACCGCCTGCTCTGCGGCGATGTGGGCTATGGCAAGACGGAGGTGGCCATGCGCGCGGCATTCCGCGCGGTGATCAACTCAAAGCAGGTGGCCTTTCTGGCGCCCACCACCATCCTGGTGCAGCAGCATTGGCGCACGCTATGCAAGCG
>CAKTTM010000029.1 GCA_934615145.1 uncultured Clostridia bacterium
GTGGTGGGCATGCTGCCCAAGGGACCCCTGGGCCGCAGGATGGCGACCAAGATGCACGTCTATGCGGGCCCTGAGCACGCTCACGCAGCGCAGAAACCCGAAGCGCTGGAACTGATTAAGTAAGCGGAGGAGCAGTCAACATGGCAGTAGCAGATTTCAACGCTGTCGGCCGTCGCAAGAAGGCCATCGCCAGGGTGCGCCTGGTGCCCGGCAACGGCAGCATCATCATCAACAAGCGCGAGATTGATAACTACTTTGGTCTTGAGACCCTCAAGATGACCGTGCGCCAGCCGCTGGAGCTGACAAAGACCACCGGCTTTGATGTGCTGGTCAATGTCAACGGCGGCGGTCTGACCGGCCAGAGCGGTGCCATCCGCCATGGCATCAGCCGCGCGCTGATCAAGGCCAACCCCGAGCTGCGCGCGGATCTGAAAAAGGCAGGCTTCCTGACCCGCGATCCGCGCATGAAGGAGCGCAAGAAGTACGGCCTCAAGGGTGCCCGTCGCGCCCCCCAGTTCTCCAAGCGCTGATTAATCCCGGCATCATTCAGGATGCGCAAGGGGCTGCCGCAATCGCGGCAGCCCCTTTACATACCCAGTTATAGCGCCTAACTACTCCTCACGGTGCAGCGAGCGTTGCGTGTCAAAGCCATCGGGGTAGCGCCGGCGCAGTTTGTCGATGTTCATCTGCGCGATCTGCTGCAGATCCGCGCCCAGGGCCTGCGCAGCCAAGGCGCAGTACCACAGGATGTCACCCACCTCTTCCTGCAGATGCTGGGGATCCAGCGGATGCCCCTGGAAGCTGAGCTTCTTGATGGAATCGGCGAATTCTCCGGCCTCACCGGCCAGGCCCAGAGCAGCGTTCTGCAGCGCGCCCAGGTCTTCAAAGCTTTTCAGGCTGCAGGTGCGCATGGCTGCCTGCTGATAGTCACTGAAGTTCATGTGTCGCTCCTTGTCAAATGATGCTATTGGCCCCTGTCCTGGCGGCCCTGATCCTGATAGCGATAGCCTTGCGGATAGACCGCCTCGTGGAAGGCATCCTCCTGTCGGATGGGGGCTGGCAGGCCATCGAGCATGCTTTCCTCCTCGTCGCTTGAGGTGATGCGCTCGCGCAGGCCAATGAGGAAACCTGCAGCGGCGCGCTCACGCTGACGATCGCTGCGCCGCCTGCGACCAACCGGCTGACCGGGCTGTGCCTGGGCCTGCTCGCGGGGCGCAGTGTACGCTGCATCCTGCTGCCAATACTCAGGCGCTGGCTCTGGCTGATAGAAGGCCGGGGGCTCAGCGTCATGATAGGCTGGCTGGAAAGGCAAGGGCTGGGACTGCTCCACCGGCTGATAGTATGGGGCATCATCATATGCTGGCGGCGCTTCCTGTGGCGACCAATCGTCCGCCGGCATCATCTGAGGCTGCGCGTAGTCCGGCTCATAGGCGGCATGTGCCTCGTATGAGGGCTCATAGGCCTGTGCCTGCCAGGCTTCCTGCGACATATCATAGACAGGGCCCTGATCCTGCGGCGTGGCCACCCAGTCGGCGATTGTGTTCATGGTTTGGTCGTCCATCTGGGTGGTTTCCAGCATGCGGGCGGCCTCCCTGGTATCCCGCTGGCGGCGGCTGCGGCTAAGCCAGCTGCGCCAGACCAGGTAGGGCCGCCAGCGGATGAACCAGATGGTGTAGTCCAGCACCGTGCCGCCGATGATCAATATCAGCACGATGGGCAGCCAGAAGCGCGAAAAGAAATCAGAAATACCGCCGGACTCGTTCATGACGGTATTCCAGATGCCGTTGGCAAAGGTGCCCGTCCAGCCCAGCAGCACGCTGAACAACCAGTTGGCAAAGGCGTTCACGGCCGGCCCTCAGTGGGCGGCGCTGTATCCGCGCCCAGGGGAAGGATGTGGACGGTGACATAGACCGCTTCCTCGCTCATATACTGCGCGCCCGCAGGCTTGTCCACCTTGATGGCGCGCACCAGATCGGAATTGGCGCCACTAATGTCTATCTGGGAGCTGACCGACAGTGTGGTCAGTGACTTGAGCAGCTCACCGGTGCCGGCGACCGACAGATAGGCCGGCGAAGCGCTGACAGACTGTACAGCGTAGCCAGCGGCAGGCTGGCCGGTGACGATATTGTTCAGATCAATGTCAACGGTTTTCAGCGGAAAGAGCGTCTGATCCACCAGCACGGTGTCCAGCAAGATGGCTTCATTGGAGGTGACGGTGATCAGGCGTCCGTCCACGGGCTGACCTTCCGCTGTCTGCAGGGTGAAGGGTGCTGCGCTGATCTGGCTGCCCGGCTGCGCCGGCAGGCGCGAGACATCAAACTGCGCCACCACGCGGGCCACTTGCATGACCTGCTGGCTGGGGCCGGAGATGACCACCGTGGCCGGATCCACACTGGGTGGCGGCGCGTAGAAGCCGGCGGGGGCAGCGGTCTGTGCGCCCAGCTGCACGGGGATGCGCCGGCGCGTGATATAGTCGTCCACCTGTACTGTGATCTCTGTGGAGGAGGTCCAGGTCACCTGGCCGTAGCTGGCGGAGTTGCTGCTGATGATGGGCAGCTTTTGTTCGCCCGGCGCCGTGATGCGGGACAGATCGACGCGCACATTGTAGTTCAGCGCGTTGGCCGAGCTGTAATTGCGCTGGGGCACGGCGGCGCGCACCTGAATGGGACTGAGGTTTTCCAGCCCCGACACCACGACCAGGCCGTTTCGCATCAGGGTATCGGCGCCTGTGGCGTTGATGGTGACCTCGGTGAATGTCTTCTCGCGCGTCAGGTTGGGATCCTGGCTGATCAGCCCACCCCAGAGCACAATGGCCAACAGCAGGCAGACAAGCTTGATGCCCCAGTTGTGCATGGCGATGCGCTCCAGGCGCTCTAATATCTGGCGCAGGCTGGGCAGCGCGTTTGACTTGTCTTCAGCTCTGTTTGTCACGCCTGCTTTGCCATTCCTTTCTCACTTTATCCTTGACGGCGCCCAACAACTGGTTGAATGTATGGCTCTGCCGGCGGTACATGCCCGTCAGCACGCGGGTCAGGCCATCGGCGTCCAGGTGGCGCGTCAGGCGGCCGGCCTGCGCCATGCTGATGATGCCGGTCTCCTCAGAGACGATCAGCACCACGGCGTCTGTCGACTCGCTGACGCCAAGGCCCGCGCGGTGGCGCGTGCCCAGATCGCGGCTTAAGTTTGACTGCTCGCTCAGCGCCAGCACACAGCCGGCGGCCAGCAGCCTGTCACCCCGGATGATGACGGCGCCATCATGCAGGGGGGTATTGGGCTCGAATATGTTGCTGATCAGCGCCCCAGATATCATTGCGTCAATGGGGGTGCCAGTATCCAGAAAGTCCTTGAGGCCAGTCTTTTGCTCAAAGACCAGCAGGGCGCCCACGCGCCGGCGCGACAGGCTCAGCAGGCTCTGGGTCACCTCGGTGATGATGCGGGTATTCTCATCCCTATTATCCTGGAAGCGGTCGATCCTGGCGCCGCGGCCCAGCCTTTCCAGCGCGCGGCGAAACTCCGGCTGGAAGAGTATGATCAGCACCACAGAGCCGTTGGTGATGATGTTCATCAGCACCCAGTTGAGCGCGGTCAGGCCAAAGAAGCTGGAAATCCAGGTGCCCAGAATCAGCACCGCCAGGCCCTTGAGCACCTGGCTGGCGCGGGTCTCGCGGGTCAGCATGAACAGCTGGTAGATCAGGATGGAAATAATGAGGATATCCAGCCAGTCCTTGAACTGGGGACGGTTGAAAATGTTCCACAGAAAGGTGTTGACCTGATCGGAAAAGGACACCCAAGCCACACCGCCTTCCTGCATTTTTCCATATTATACAACATCCCTCACAAGTTATGAAGACATATTCGGGAGATTTCATATTTTCTTTATATTTGTGGTGCCCATGATTTGGGTTTGACAAATACCCACATAGGGTATATATTGGGCGTAGGACCTGAGGAGGTAGGAATGATGAAACAAGAAGTCTATGTTGTGGAGGGGATGAGCTGCGCGGCCTGCTCGTCTGCCGTGGAGCGCGTGACGCGCAAGATGCCCGGTGTCAGCCAGAGCGATGTCAACCTGCTGACCGGCACGCTGAATATCGCCTACGATGAATCGCTGGTGGCGCCCGCCCAGATCATCGAGAAAATAGAGAAGGCGGGTTTCTCAGCCCATCAGAGCCAGCCTGAGACCGCTCAGGAAGAGGCGCCTGCCACCGATGAGGTCGAAGAATTAAGGCAGGAGCGCGCGCAGGTCACACTGGCCCTGATTCTCTCGGCCCTGCTGCTTTATGTCGCCATGGGGCCGATGCTCTTCCCCGGGCTGCCCATGCCCAGGCTGCTCAACATGGACAGCCACCCTGTCAATGTTGCCATGCTGCAGATGCTGCTGGCCATCCCGATCCTGTGGATCGGCAGGCGCTTCTTCACCAATGGCTTCAAGACCCTGCGCCACGGCAACCCCACGATGGACAGCCTGGTGGCGATAGGTGCCACCGCCTCCTTTGGCTATAGCCTGGCCATCACCTTCCTGCTCAGCGACGATCCGCACCTGGTGCACCAGCTGTACTATGAGTCAGCGGGCATCGTGGTGGCGCTGGTGATGCTGGGCAAGCATCTGGAGCACCGCAGCAAGCTAAAGACCACTGATGCCATCCGCAAGCTGATGGCCCTGGCGCCCGATACCGCAGTCCTGGTGCAGCCCGATGGCAGCGTCAGCGAGGTGGCCACCACCCAGGTCAAGGTGGGGGACAATATCTTGGTCCGCCCCGGCGCCAGGATCCCCCTGGATGGCCTGGTGTATTCCGGCAGCTCCGGCGTGGATGAGGCCATGCTGACGGGTGAGAGCCTGCCGGTGGAAAAGACGGTGGGTAGCGAGGTCATCGGTGGCTCTGTCAATCAGCAGGGCGCGCTCTACGTCACCGTCAGCCGCGTGGGGCAGGACACCACGCTCAGCCGCATCATACGCTTTGTGCAGGACGCGCAGGGCAAGAAGGCACCCATCGCCGGCATGGCAGACAGGGTGGCCGGCTTCTTCGTGCCGGTGGTAATCGTCATCGCCATCCTGGCGGCCGCGGCCTGGCTGATCGCGGGGCAGGATCTGTCCTTTGCCGTGCGCATCCTCACCTCGGTGCTGGTCATCGCCTGCCCCTGCGCGATGGGCCTGGCCACGCCCACGGCCATTGTAGTGGGCACCGGCCTTGGCGCCCAGCATGGCATCCTGATCCGCAATGGCGAGGCGCTGGAGACCACGCACGAGGTGGATGTGGTCATCTTTGACAAGACCGGCACCCTCACCCAGGGCAAGCCCTCCGTCACCGCCATGGAGGCGCTGGACGGCGACGAGCGGCAAATGCTGGCGCTGACGGCGCTGGCCGAGCGTGCCTCACAGCATCCGCTGGCCGAGGCCTATATCCGCCAGGCAGAGGAGATGCAGGCCCAGGCGGGCGACATCAGCGTGAGGGACTTCCGCAACACCTCCGGCATGGGCATTCAGGCCGACTTTAGCAATGGGCAGCGCATCGCTATTGGCAATGCCAGGCTGATGGCCCAGCTGGGCATAGACGAGGCGCCGCTGCGCCAGGCAACCGACGCAAGGGCCAGGCTGGGCGAAACGCCGGTCTATGTCGCCATTGACGGCGCGCTGCGCGGCTACATCAGCGTGGCCGACCAGGTCAAGCCCGGCGCCCGGGAGACCGTACAGGCGCTCAAGGCCATGGGCATCCACACCGTGCTGCTGACCGGAGACAGCGAGCTGGCTGCCCAGGCCATCGGCCAGGCGGTCGGGGTGGACGAGGTGATCGCCAAGGTACTGCCCGAGGGCAAGGCCAGGGTGGTAGCAGATCACAGGGCGCAGAACAAGACCGTGATGATGGTGGGTGACGGCATCAATGACAGCCCGGCACTGGCCGAGGCCGATGTCGGCTGCGCCGTGGGCAGCGGCTCTGACATCGCCATCGAGGCCGCGGATGTGGTGCTGATGCGAAGCGACATTGCCGATGTACCCAAGGCCATCCGGCTCAGCCGCCTGACCATCCGCAACATCAAGCAGAACTTGTTCTGGGCCTTCTTCTACAACACCATCGGCATCCCGGTGGCCTCAGGGCTGCTCTACCTGTTTGGCGGCCCGCTGATGAGCCCGATGCTGGCGGGCCTTGCCATGTCGCTGAGCTCCGTCTTCGTGGTGGGCAACGCGCTGCGGCTCAAGAGGGCAAAGCTATGAGTGAGAAACACACCTACCGGGATGACAAGCTGCACCGGGCGCTGATCAACCGCCTCAGCCGCATCGAGGGCCAAGTGCGCGGCGTCAAGAGCATGGTGGATAAGGATGCCTACTGCATCGATATCCTCGACCAGGTCAACGCCATACGCTCGGCGCTGGGCGCCTTCTCCAAGGAGCTGCTGGACCGTCACCTGCGCAGCTGCGTGCGTGACAGCATCAGCCGGGGCGAGGACGAGGTGATCGATGAACTGGTGGC
The DNA here is from genome assembly GCA_934615145.1 of uncultured Clostridia bacterium. Classification (GTDB taxonomy): domain Bacteria; phylum Bacillota; class Clostridia; order Christensenellales; family Aristaeellaceae; genus UBA1038. Next base: position 6,468 of record CAKTTM010000029.1, read on the forward strand.
CACATTTCAGAAGTTTACAAAATAATACCAACCGCGACGATGCAAAAAGGAATGAGATTGGTATAAGGAGGAGAGCATATGACCAAGTTGAATGTACCTGACATGCACTGCGAGCACTGCGTGCAGCGCATCACCAAGGCCCTGCAGCAGCAGGGCATGGAGTTCAAGGTGGATCTGAGCAGCCGGACGGTGGAGGTCGCGGGGGATGAGCGGACGCTGGCCGTCGCCATCGACGCCCTGGATGACCTGGGCTTTGAAGCCAGCCCGGCATAACAGACAGCGCCATGAAGGGGAGCCCGCCACTTGCTTGGCGGGCTCCCTGGTTGCTTAGGCTATGGTTTGATCAGTAGTTGACCAGGTTGTAGGTCTCGATGGCGTCATTGGCCAGGGTGACCAGCTCGGTGACCGCCTGCTCGGGGGTGATGGTCTTGAGGATGACCTTCTCGGTGACATCTTCCACATACTTGCGCACTTCGGGGAAGACGCTCAGCAGGCTGCCGACATACTCGGGGCTGGAGGCATGCAGCTGGTCAAGCGCGGTCTGGAACTGCGGATACTTGCTGATGTTCTCCTTGAAGGTGTCGGTGTCATGGGCCTTCATGTTGATGGGGAAGTAGCCGGTCTTGGCGTTCCAGACGGCCTGGTTCTCGGGGTTGATCATGTACTGGATGAACTCCCAGGCGGCGTCCATTTTCTTCTCGTCGCCGGAGTTGACCATCCACAGGGTGCCGCCGCCGGTGGAGACGCCGCCCTTGTCGCCCTCGTTGATGTAGGGGAAGTAGGCAGTGCCAACCTCAAAGCTGTCGCCCACATTGGCCAGCACGCCGGCCAGGTTGGCGGTGGAGGCCAGGAAGATGGCGGTCTTGCCAGCTACGAAGGCAGCGCGCGCGTTGGCGGTGCCGCCCTTGTCCAGGTTCTGGGTGTAGGGGCTGTTGGTGACCTTCTCCCACATCTTGAACAGATCCAGCGCCGCGCCATTGTCGCCAAAGGCCACGGAGGTGGCATAACTCTCACGGCCGTTGCCGTTGTTGACATACTCCTTGCCCATCTTGCCAACCCACTGCTCAAAGAACCAGCCGTAGTTGGAGAAGGTGAAGCCAGCGCGATCCAGCTTGCCATCCTTGTCATAGGTGGCCAGCTTCTCAGCGATGGCCAGGATGCCGTCAACGGTAGTGGGGATTTCCGTGATGCCGGCCTCGTCAAAGGCGGTCTTGTTGTAGTACATCAGGGGGGTGGAGCAGTTGAAGGGCATGGAGTTGATCACGCCGTCGATGGTGTAGTAGGCCAGCAGGTTGGGCTCGACCACGGAGATGTCAAAGCCGGTCTTGTCAATGTACTGCTGCACGGGCACCATCTGCTTGGAGTCGATGATGGAGCGGGAGCCGATCTCGTAGCTCTGCACGATATCGAAGTCCAGCGTCTCACGGCCCAGGCTGGCGGCCTTGAGCTTGTTGATGGCGTCGTCATACTCGCCCTGGTACTGGGCCTCGACCTCGATCCTGTCCTGGGACTTGTTGAAGGCATCGGCCATGGAAGCGATCACATCCGCGTTCGTGCTGCCCAGTGAATACCAGAACACCACTTTGGTCTTCTCTCCGCTGGCCATCGCGCCAAAGGCGCTTAAGGCGAGCATCGCGACCAGGAGGAATGCCAACAGTCTCTTCATGGGGTCTCCTTTCAATTTGGCTTTATTGTTACGCCTGAGGCGTCAAGCCCTATCCTTTGACGGCACCGGCCATCAGTCCATTGATCAGCTGCTTTTGCATGAAGATGAAGATGCTAAGCGAAGGCACCAGCACCACCACCACGCCGGCCATCATCAGGCCGATCTGTTCGGAATCGATATCGTACAGCTGGGAGATACCGATCTGCACTGTGCGCACCTTGTCCGAGTTGGTCACCAGCAGCGGCCAGAGGTACTGGTTCCACTGCTGCAGGAAGACATAGGCGCCAAGCGCGCCCAGGGCCGGCCTGGACAGCGGCACCACGATGGTGGCCAGGAAGCGCCAGTTGTTGCAGCCGTCCAGTTTGGCAGCCTCGTGCAGCTCCTTGGCGAAGGTCAGATAGTTCTGCCGCATCAGGAAGATGCCCATGGCGCTGGCCGCGTAGGGCAGTATCATGACATGGTAGGTGTCCAGCCAGCGCCAGGATGACACGGTCAGATAGTTGGCGATGATGGTGGCCTCCCAGGGCACCATCATGGTGGCCAGTATGGCCATGAAGGTGAAGTTGCGGCCCTTGAAGTCCAGGAAGGCAAAAGCGAATGCGGCCATGGAGCAGGTGATCATCTGCAGGATGGTCACCGAGCCCGCCACGATGAAGGAGTTGAGGATGTGCCGCGGGATGGCCGTGCGGCTGAACACATGGCTGTAGCTGACAAAATCCATGCGGGTGGGGATAAAGCGCGTGTACAGCTCGTCTGCCGGGATGCCGCTCATGATGAATGTGTACAGCAGCGGCAGCATGATCAGCAGCACCAGCGGCAGGTTGAGCGCGATGCTCAGCAGCGCGCTGCCTATCTTGCGGTGGCGTCTGGTTAGTGTGATGCTCACTGGTAGTGCACACTCCTCTTCTCAGTCCTGAACTGCAGCAGGGTCACCAGCATGATGATCAGGAACAGTACGATGGAGCGCGCCGCAGCCGAACCAAAGCGAAAATTGCGGAAGGCATCCAGATAGATGGAATAGACGATCACATTTGTGGTCTCATTGGGGCCGCCGGAGGTCAGCAGCCTCACCTGGGTAAAGCTCTGGAAGGCGCCAATGACATTGATGATGATCTGGAAAAACAGCGTGGGGGAAAGCGAGGGCAGCGTGATGTGCTTGAGCTGCTTCCAATAGCCGGCGCCGTCGATGGAAGCGCTTTCGTAGAGCTCATCGGGTATGTTGCGCAGCCCGGCCGATATGAAGATGAAGTTGATGCCGCTGGCCAGCCAGATCGACAGAATGCAGATGATGGGGAAGGCCCAGGCCGGGTCATTGAGCCAGTTGATGTTAGTGCCCAGGGCACGGTTGAGCAGGCCGATGGAGGGGTGGAGTATCATCTTAAAGCTCATCGCGGCAGCCGCTGAGGCGATGGCGATGGGCATGGCATAGATGGCAGAGGCCAGGCTCTTGCCCGGGAAGCGCTTGACCGTCAGCAGGCTGGTGAGCAGCCCCACCAGCAGGCTGCCAAAGGATACGAAGAACACAAAGCGCAGCGTGACCCACATGCTCGACCAGAAGGCCGCCGAGTACTTGCCCGCTAGGATGTCTGTATAGTTCTTTAACCCGTAGAATATTTTAGCCACACCATATTTGTCCGTCAAATAGGTGCTTAAGTACAGCGTCTTGCCGAAGGGGAAGTACAGAAAGATGATAAAGACCGTCAGCGCCGGGAGAAGGAACAACCAGGGCTCCACGCGCTCGTAGAGGCTGAGTTTCCGCTTAGGGGCAGGTTTTGTGGCTTGCGTCATCCTAGGCTCCTGACTTTGGAACTTACTGGGCACACAGCGATTATTCGTGAACCTGCTTCATCTTAACAATTAGCACCCATGCTGTCAATGAGAAGAGATGCATGCATGACCCGAGTTACAGGGATTTCACATGGACTTTCCACGGATTTTACCAGGGGGCGTCATGGCTGGACGATCTGGTCGCTAACTGGCCGCACAAAAAAATCCCCCACTCGCATGGAGCGGGGAATGCATGAGGGCTTACTGCGCGACGGCCTCGACAGCGGCTTCCGCCTGGGGATAGACGCTAATCTTTTTGCGGAACTTGCCAAGGTGCTCAAAGCGCACGATGCCGTCCTTGAGGGCAAAGAGTGTGTCATCCTTGCCGCGGCCCACATTGAGGCCCGGATGCATGCGCGTGCCGCGCTGGCGCATCAGGATGTTGCCGGCCAGCACGAACTGACCGTCAGCGCGCTTGGCGCCGAGGCGCTTGGACTCGCTGTCGCGGCCATTGCGGGTGGAGCCCATGCCCTTCTTGTGGGCAAATAATTGAAGATTCAGTTTCAACATCTGTGTTTCCTCCGTTTCATCAAAGCAGGGTTTGCTCTAAGATATCAATGTGCCTGGGGTAGGCCTCTTCAAGGTCGCGTATGCCTTGTTCAAATACGCTGAAGATGGTGTCTGCCTTGGTGCTTGGCTGAGATAGCTTGACTTCCAGCAGCGCCTCCGCCTGGCGGACCTGGGGCTGGCATCCTGCCACGCTTTCAAGGGCGTTGGCGCAGGTGATGCTCAGGAAGGAGAGGGCGGCGCAGACGATGTCCTTGCCGGCTTCAGCAAAGCCCGTGTGCCCGCTGACCTGGTATCCTGTGATTTGCCCCCTGGCGTTTCGCCACAGCACCACGCGGGACATATCAGCCCTTGATGCCGGTGATCTCCACCTTGGTGAAGGGCTGGCGATGGCCCTGCTTGCGGCGGTAGTTCTTCTTGCTCTTGTACTTGTAGACGATGATCTTTTCGCCGCGGCCCTGCTGCAGCACCTTGCCGGTGACCTCAGCGCCCTCCAGCAGCGGATTGCCCGCCTTGATGGTCTCCCCGCCCAACATAAGCACGGGGAAGGAAACGGATTCATCCACATCCTTTTCCAGCTTCTCGATGTAGATGATGTCACCCTCGCTGACGCGATACTGTTTGCCGCCGGTCGCGATGATTGCGTACACTTGCAGCACCTCCAAATCCAAAACTCGCCGGGACGCTTAGGCATCTTTCAGCCACGAGGCTGCGCGAACGCATTGATGGGCCTCTCCCGAGCGGCTAAAACTTAATCTATCACAGCCAATCAGGCCTGTCAAGGCATTGATGGGTCTCCGACCCACAATTTTGCAGAAATCTCGTCAAAAGGCCTTGACAAGGCATTGCGCAGATCATATAATAGCCTTCGCAGTCTCAAGGCTGCCTGATGGGGAATTGTGTAACGGCAGCACCTACGACTCTGACTCGTATTGTCTAGGTTCGAATCCTAGTTCCCCAGCCAACATGCCTCCGTGGTCTAGTGGCCTAGGACACCGCCCTCTCAAGGCGGCAACACGGGTTCGAATCCCGTCGGAGGTGCCAAAATGGGAACGCTGAGTGTATCAGCGTTCCCTCTTTGTATACAGTCCTTTCAGCGCCAGCGCTAAGCCGCCGGCTCAAACTGGCTGTTGTACAGCTCGGCGTAGTGGCCGCCCTGGGCCAGCAGTTCGGCGTGGACGCCGCTTTCGACGATTTCGCCATCCTGCATGACCAGTATCAGGTCGGCGTTCTTGATGGTGGACAGGCGGTGGGCGATCACAAAGCTGGTTCGGCCCTGCATCAGCTTGTCCATGGCTGACTGAATCAATTGCTCCGTGCGCGTGTCCACGCTGCTGGTGGCCTCGTCCAGTATCAGCATCGGCGCGTTTTGTACCATGGCCCGCGCGATGGTCAGCAGCTGCCGCTG